>JBBSGY010000137.1:0-6706 GCA_038253645.1 Acidimicrobiales bacterium | reverse complement strand
GTTTCGACTGCGAATGACGATGGCGATCACAGTTAATCAGCTCTATGCGGGAACGCTGTACAAGTTGAAGTTTGCTCCGATGGTTGGTGCCGCATGTGGAGGTGGAGACGAGACCTTCACGGATGTGGCGACCGGGTCCGGCGCAATCCGTTACTACGACAACTCGAGCCTTGCCAACGGCTCCGCGTTCTCCACGGATTCCGACGATCCCGTCTACAGCGCGCAGACCAATGTGTCACAGACATACGTGGAGTCGAACAACTTCTCGGTTGCGACAAACGTTCCCGTCGGACAAGACGGAGTCTGGGACTTTGCGCTGACACCGCAGTACGCTCCGGTCGGCACTACATATTGCTTCGAGGCAACCGCCTCTGATGACACGGCGCTCAACACTTACACGACGTACCCACGGATCACGACCATGACGCCGACCACAAACGAGTCGTCGTATCGCTGGTTTCAAAACTCCAACGTATCCGGGTTCGGCACCGGAGGGGTCGTTACGGGAGCCTCTGCATCCACGACCATCACGGGTAGCGCGAAGGACTCGACGTACCTGTATACTGTAGGTTTCGATTCGAGCGTACATTGGCGCATCGAGAAGCGCCTGCTATCGGACGGATCATTGGTGTCGACTTTCGGCACCGGCGGCGTCGTGACAGGCGCGACCACGTCCAGATACGCGTACGCGATCGCCATCGACTCGACATATATGTACGTCGTGGGTGATGACACCACCCCGGACTGGCGCATCGAGAAACGTCAGCTGTCAGACGGCGCGCTCGTATCGGGCTTTGCAACAGGCGGCGTGTACACGGGTCTCGCTGGGACAACCACCGCATACGCGATCGCGATCGACTCGACATATATGTACGTCGTCGGTAACGCCGCCAACTGGCGCATCGAGAAGATCTCACTCTCTACCGGCGTTGCGGCAACCACGGTCTCAGGTGTGGTCTTATCGAATATCGCGTACGGAATTGCGATCGACTCCACGTACATGTACGTGGTCGGAAAAGATGACACTCCTGACTGGCGCATCGAGAAGCATCTGCTATCGGACCTTACGTCGGTCTCGGCATTCGGAGCGTCCGGAGTGGTAACAGGTGCGACAGCGTCGGCGAGCGCCGACGCGATAGCTATCGACTCCACTAACATGTACGTGGTCGGAACAGATGCCACCCCGGATACCCGCATAGAGAAACGTCTGCTCTCCGACGGCTCACTTGTATCAGGCTTCGGGACGAGCGGCGTGGTGACCGGCGCTGCGGCATCACAAGCCGCCCTTACAATCGCGATCGACGCGTCGAACATGTACGTCGTTGGCGTTGATACCAATGTCGCGACGCGTACCGAGAAACGTCTGCTCTCCGACGGCTCACTTGTATCAGGCTTCGGGACGAGCGGCGTGGTGACAGGAGCCGTCGGGACCAATCAGGCCTACGCAATAGTGATTGATGCCACGTACGCGTATATCTCTACTGACGACAGCACGCCGGACTTCCGAACGGAACGACGATTGCTCTCGGACGGAAGTTTGTCCGGCTATCCGGATCAGGTGCCACTTGCCGCGCAAAGTACGGCCTACACCTTGACGTCCGCAACGAATCCATTTCGTCTGCGAATGACGGTCGCGATCACCGGCGATCAGCTCAATGCCGGAAACCAGCTCAAGTTGAAGGTCGCACCGATGGTCGGCGCTGCATGCGGCGGTGGAGACGAGACTTTCGCGGACGTTGCAACGGCTTCGGGCGCGATGCGTTACTACGACAACACGAGCTACGCCAACGGATCGTCTTATTCGACGGACTCCGACGATCCCGTCTACAGCGCACAGACCAATGTCTCGCAAACATATGTAGAAGCAAACAACTTGTCGGTTGCAACTGCTGTTCCCGTCGGACAAGATGGAATCTGGGACTTTGCGCTGACTCCCCAATTCTCGGCGTCAGGCACCGCGTATTGCTTCGAAGCAACGTGGTCGGACGATTCGGCGTTGAGCACCTACACGACGTATCCGAAGATCACAACCCTGAGCACCGGCAACACTGCGCCCAACACGCCCACATCACTGACCCAGAAGAAAGCATCCGACAGCTCCACGATCTCTTCAGGCGCGTGGAGCAGTGACAACAATGTGATCCTTGGTGGAACTGTGACTGATGTCGACAATCCCGACAGCATTCAGCTCTGCGTGGAAGTCAAGAACTGGGGAACCTCCTTCGACGGAATAGGCGAGACCTGCGCGAGCCTGGGTTCGTACACGGGCACCGGCCTTGTGCAATCCGTCACTTTCTCGTCTTTGACCAACGGCACGAAACACTGGCGAGCGCGGACGAAGGACACGGGTGGCCTCGCGTCGTCGTGGGTCTTCTACGGAGGCGCCGATACATCGGCTCACTTCGGTGTCGATACCGAGATTCCCGATACGACCAGCGCGGTCGTTTACGACGGCTCGAGTAACGGTGTGGATGCCAACTACAACAACGGCTCTTTGACATCTCTCTCGGCCAACTGGTCCGGTTGGGTGGAGAATTACAGTGGGCTCAGCAAGTACCAGTACTCGATCGGCACGACCGCCGGCGGCATTCAAACGCTCACCTGGACGGACAATGGAACTACTGCATTTGTAACGGCCGGCGGTCTCAGCCTGCAGACCAACATCCGGTACTTCGTGAATGTCAAATACTTCGACGTGGCCGGCAACGTCTCTTCTGTCGTGAGCTCGAACGGCCAGATCGTGGCTCCCACCCTCACCTTTTCCTTGTCTACGAACACGGTTGTCTTCGACGCGCTAAATCCCGGAAACTCTTTCACGAGCACAACGAAGTACGTGGACGCAACGACTACGACCAATGCCTACAACGGATACGTGGTACGTCAGTACGCCACCGGTCTTCTGACTTACGCTGGTCAAACAATCAGTGCGTACGCAGGCACTTACGCCAGTCCGACCAACTGGTCGGGATCCGGTATGGGCTATACGTCGAATGACACATCGATTCAAGGCTCCGGCGATCTCTTTGCCTCGGGGACCCTATATGCAGCACCTACAACTTCGTCTCCCGGCGACGTCGTTGCCGATGACACAGCGTCTCATCCGAGCGGGCAGACGTTCAGGATCACCTACAAAGCCGCATCCGCGAGCAACCAGAAACCGGGCACGTACACAACGACGCTGAAACTGGGTGCAACGGCTGTGTACTGAGGCGCTTACATAACAATTCCCTTGCGAAACCCTCAAACGCTCGACGTCGTGCATTCGGGATGGTTCCCTGAACCGGACGGGCGGGGGATCTGCCCGGCTATTTGGGGGCTTAGTAAATAATGGTGGGGCGTATTTCCCGTCGAGGACGCATCGGCGTTCTGGCGTTGGGTGTTGTTGTCGCATTTGCGTTTTCAAACGGAACAGCGATGTCCGCTGCATCTGCGATCGGCAGGGGCTCAAGTGTGTCAGCCGAGCATCGAGCGAAGGCCGGCGAGCACGGCAAAGGTCATGTGACGCACGAAGGCAGGAACAATGTCGAAGCAGACGCTGACGAAACAATGTCAGATTTGAACTTCAACGCGAAGCCGGAAACGAAGTGTCGCGATGACGGCAAGACGACCGAGAACGAAACAAGGTCAGCTATCAAGAACGCCGACACAGAAGACGAAGTGGCCGAGAAGTCTGAAGACGAGGCCAAGAAAGACGACCGGAACCCCAGATTCAACGAAGCGGCATCCGGAAAGCACTGGAAGCGCGGTCACGGCAAGCCATGTGACGGTTCGGTCGGCAAGGCGGACTACAAGACGCCGAAGGGTCAAAAGCTCGGTGACAAGCACAAGGGCTACGAGTGCGATGACAACAATGGCATCGGAAAGGGAAACCCTGCGCACAGCGCCTGCAAAGTCGCTCGCACCGAAGTGAAGGCGGCTACACAAACCAGGAGTGGTGACACTGCAAATGCAGCGCCGACGACGGAAATCAAAAACGCACAGCTCGCCCACACGGGCGTGAACGTTGAGTCTTACGTGTTCTGGTCTTCATTGCTGATGCTCATCGGCGTTGTCCTTCTTTGGTTCGGTCGCATGGCGGCCCTCAGCAGCGCTCACAGGCGGTAGGAGGCAATCATGTTGTCAAGAATCAGCAAGAAACGGTTTCTCGCTACTGCTCTTACGGCAAGTCTTGCGTGGGTGCTCGTAAGCGGCGCACCGACAGCTTTCGCATCAGAACACGACGATGGGCATAGTCGCGGCAAGAGCGGTCATATGCCGGGTCACGCAAAGCGTCTTGTCTCACCTGAAACGCCGACGGTGCTGGCAGTACCGAAAACGCCGACGGTCGTGATCATCTCGAGGACTCAGCACCCTGCGCTTGTCCGGGGTCTTGTCATTCCAAGCGCCAATACGCCCGCGTTGTCGAAACCAGCACTGGGGCCACCCGCTTCGTCTGGGCAGAGTGGAGCGACAACGACGCCAAAACCGAGCGAAATTCAGCCGGCGGCACCGGCAATCAGCAATGTAGATGCTTCGTTGGCCGGCAACTCACGGCCTGCATCGCACAGCTCGAAGGCGTTGTGGATAGGTCTTGCGGTGTTTCTGACGGCAGTTCTATGTGCGCTTGGTGCGTTCCTTATCGTGCGCGGCACGCGAGTTGTCGAACAAGGTGAACACGTTCGCAAGCGCGAGTTCCAATTCTTAGCGACGTGCATGAAACGGGCTCGGACATATGTGGTTCGCGTCAAGTCGTTCGTCATTTCGCACCGACCGAATCTTGGAAGATCTGTTGTAGTTGATAGTGAAGTCCTCGTACTCGACGGTTCTTTGAGTGGAGCCCGAAACCTGTGCAGGAAATGTCGTCTTCCGGTTATCTGGAGTGAAGGCGAGCACACTGAGTTCGTCGGTCTCGTCGCTCATGTCGGGCCTCAGTTTCGCAGTTACTGCACACGTTGCAGTACGGAATGGATTTCCGCAATCTCCACCATCGCCAACGATGCGGATGTAGCGGGCAGTTCTTCGTCGACCCGACCTGCGTCAGTCCGAATTGCCGGACGAGATCGGCGCGCTGGCTTGTCGCTGCATCTTGATCACCTTGGACGGTGAACGATCGCTGGACGCTTCGGCGTCGGAGAATGGGCTGGGTTGAAAGCCCGGCGCTTTGTGAGCAGCGATGGTGCCGAGCACGTAATGCGGGAAATGGGCTTGCCCTGCACGCCGAAGGCGCTGCTACGCCGAGGTTGCTGTGGGCGCCGCTTCCGTAGGCTTGAGCAGCGACGGCAGGAGGGTGGTCCACAATGCCAGCAAGGCGATACTCATGACGACGCCGTTGATCAGCAGCAGGGTTTCGTTGGCGGCGCTTACGAGAACAACGATGTTGACATAGAGCGCAGTGAGGATGATTCTCATCCGCAAGCGTCTCTGAGCATCGTCGAACTTGCCGGCAACCAATTGCGTTGCGGGCAGAAAGCTGATGGACACAGTCGAGATGTACATGGCACTGACGAGAGGATCGAGGCCAAAAAACAACAGGCCCTTGTCCGAGAAGAAAGGCTGCGATGGATAGATAAACGCCCGCGTTACGAATGTGACTGCCACGGCAATAAACACCGATGCCATAGCGATCGTTCGGTGACCGGCGGTTGACCGATCGAAGGCGGCTCGGGCGAAAGCGACGTGACCAAGCAGGAACGGCACGGCACCGATGAGTATCAACGGCTTCAGGTCATCTGGCTTTACCAACACCACCATGACCCAGATGATGGTGCCGAGCGTGTACCCGAGCAGTCCGAGGCCGAAGTCGCGGAATTCCTTTTCGCGGTGCTTGAGGAACCACGCGGTGGAGATAGCTGCCGCCCCGGCAGCGTGGATGAAGTAGGCTGGCACCAGTACTGACTCGCTGAAATCCACCACTGACCCCCCAGGGTCTCGCTGCTGAGCGGTCCGAGATGAACCGATGATGCTGGAGATACTAAGAGTTGGCTTCTTCCGACGCTGGTCAATCGCGCTTGGTTCCCTGGTTAGCCGCCGCTGGTGAGTTCGACTGCTACCAGCCCCAAGATTGTGAAGTTGGCGATTGCGGCGATGACACCAATCATTCGTTCTTGATCCAGTGCTCGAGCATCACCGCGCCGATCTCCACTCACGTTCGCCTTTGCCAGTCTCCTGAGGCATGTGAGGACAATCGCCAGATTGCCGGCAAACACCGCTATCAGCACCGGGTTGAAGCCATAGGTGGCCACGATTAGGCAAACGGCGAGGCCCCATAGAACTCCGCTGGTCTTGCAGGTGGCCTCGGCTCCGTATCGGAGTAGGAACGTCTTTTTTCCGAATGCAAGGTCGCCCGCCACGTCACGGAAATCCTTGAGTAACAGACGGGCACCGAAAGCGGCGACCAGCGCGAGTGTCAGCCGCCACGGATACGCGGCCGCAGCGTTGCCACACCAGAATCCGATGGTGAAGGGTGCGTATACATATGCGAGCGCCAGGACAGTTGGGCCGGCGACCGGCCGCCGAGTGAACCGTAAGGGCTCAAGCGAGTACGCGTAGTCGACGGCGACGATCGCTGCCGAAATACCAACACCTCTCCACCCGAAATGAACAGCCAGCAGCAAGGAGGCGACACCGGCGGCGGCGTGGATCGCCCAGAACGCCGGAATTCCTACGTCGTTGGTGACCAGTGGACGGTCCCGGGCGCTCGCCAAATTGACGGCGTCGATCTCACGGT
>JBBSGY010000136.1:0-6726 GCA_038253645.1 Acidimicrobiales bacterium | reverse complement strand
GTTATGGACGCGTCAACCGCTGCGGCAACCGCGGACGAACTGGAAGCCGAGCTTGTTCAACTTCGCGAGCTGGTGCGTCTTGCGGACTCTGTTAGGTCGTCTGGAACCGACACGAAGTGGACAGAGCTGAGAGAAGTCATCCGATCGAGCGAGCTTCGAGACAATGAAAGCCCTCGCAAGCTCATAATCTTTTCCGAGCATAAAGACACGCTGGCGTATGTTGCCGAGCGCGTCGCCGCAGAGTTGGGCGACCCCGACGCCGTCCTTGTGATTCACGGCGGGATGAGGCGCGAAGAGCGTCGCTCGGTGCAGAGCAAGTTTCGTTCCGACCCGGTTGCGCGCGTACTCGTTGCTACGGATGCCGCCGGAGAAGGCGTGAACCTTCAGGTGGCCAACTTGATGGTGAACTATGACCTTCCGTGGAATCCGAATCGAATCGAGCAGCGATTCGGTCGCATCCACCGCATCGGTCAGGCACTGCCATGTCATTTGTGGAATCTCGTCGCGCACCAGACGCGCGAGGGGCAGGTCTTTCAGCTGCTGTTCGACAAAATCGAAGAGCAGCGCAAGTACTACGGAGACCAGGTCTACGACGTTCTTGGGGATTCACACCTCAACATCTCGCTGCACGAGCTACTGCTGCGGGCAATACGCGATGATCAAGACCCCGCTCATGCCAGCTATCTCGAAGAAATCATTGATAGCGAGATCGGTCCGCAACTGGCAGAGGTTCTGAAAGAGCGAGCGTTGGTCGGTGGACTTGGCGGCGCAGATACCGCCGAGATCCGCGATCTCATGGAGAAGGCGCGCTCACGTAAATTGCAGCCTTGGTTCGTTGAGACGTTTTTCAAAGCCGCCCTTGAGCTTTACGGCGGTCGCATCACTGGACGTGAACAGGGCCGATTCGAAATCACTCGCGTACCGGCGGCGATTCGCTCTCAAGTCGGCACAAATACCGGCTCAGTCCACGAGCGGTATTTCCGCGTGACGTTCGACAAGTCACACGTATTGGTGGGCACCCAACGCGCAGATCTCATCGCCCCTGGAACACCATTGCTGACTGCCGTCGTCGATAAGGTGGTGGCTGACCACGGCGCACTCTTGCAGCGCGGCGCAACGTTGGTTGATCCGTTGGATGCAAGCACTGTTCCCCGCCTTCTCGTGTACTTGGACCACACCATTACTGATGGTCGGCGAATACACAGCCAGCGTCAGGTCGTAGCTCAACGCTTTCAATACGTTGAAATTGATGCAAGCAGTGATGTGCGGGACCCAGGAGGCGAGCCGTACATCAACTACGCGCCGCTTTCAGACGAGCAACGACTGCTTGTTGAGAAACATGTCGAGCTTGGTTGGGCAAACGCCACAGCGGAATCAACAGCGCGAGATTGGGCAATCGAGAATCTTGCAAAGCCGCATTTCGACGAAATAGCAACCGTCACTCGGACACGTGTTGCCAAAGTCTGGGAAGCAGTGCGTGAACGCTTGGAATCGCAAATTCGACACTGGGATCGGCGCGCTGAGGAATTAAAAGAACAAGAGCTAAATGGCAAGAAGCCGAAGCTGAACTCCGGCAACGCCCGGACGCGAGCGAACGAGTTCGAAACTCGCATGGTGAAGCGTCGTCTGCAACTTGAGCTCGAACGTGATCTCCACAACAGCCCGCCAACGATTGTTGCGGCTGCATTGATCGTGCCACAGGGCCTGCTCGATGAACTCGAAGGCAAACGTGCCGAGCCACACCTTGTCGCCGACACAGCCGAGACAGATCGGCGTGCAATGCGTGCGGTGATGGCAACCGAGCGGTCGATAGGTCGCCAACCTGTGGCCCAGGCGCATAACAACCCTGGCTTCGACATCCTGTCGGTCGACCCTGTCACGGGCATTAACTACTTCATCGAGGTGAAGGGTTACCTGCCTCGCACGCCTGAAGTAAAGGTGAGTGCGCAACAAGTGCAGCAAGCCAAAACCAATCCCGAGCGATGGCGGCTTGCAATCGCGGCTGTTCCCGACGACCCCAACGCTGAACCCGAGGTTCGTTACTTGACCGAGCCATTTCGGGACGTAGCGCTTCACTTCGCTCAAACGAGCGTGCCGCTGAACATCGCCAAACTGTGGCAGACAGGTGGAGAGCCACTGTGACCGCCTACAAACCCAAGCTCATCGAAGTTGCTCTACCGCTCGCAGCAATCAACGAGAACTCCGCACGCGAGAAGTCGATTCGTCATGGTCACCCGTCAACGTTGCACCTGTGGTGGGCCAGGCGACCGCTTGCTGCGGCGCGTGCTGTGCTCTGGGCTTCCCTCGTAGACGACCCGTCGGCCGACGAGTCACTTACGCCTGAGCAACAAGATGCCGAACGAGCGCGACTGTTTGGAATCCTCGAACGTCTTGTCGTTTGGGAAAACTTGAATGATGTAGGTCTGCTAGCAGAAGCAAAGGCTGAAATTGACCGATGCTTCGACGGCGAAGTGCCGCCCATTCTTGACCCGTTCGGAGGAGGCGGTGCAATACCGTTGGAGGCGCAACGCCTCGGGCTTAAAGCTCTTTCGGGTGATCTGAATCCCGTAGCCGTTTTGATCCAAAAGGCGATGATTGAAGTGCCGCCGCGCTTCGCCGGGCGTCCGCCCGTGAATCCTCATGTGGACGCGAAGCTCAAGACATGGGATCGAGCACAAGGTTTGGCGGCGGATGTTGCAGCGTACGGGGAATGGATGCGCGATATCGCCAAGGAACGCATCGGTCAGTTGTATCCGGACGCAACTGGTCCGAACGGCGAGAAACTGACGCCCATTGCGTGGATCTGGGCGAGAACTGTTGAGTCGCCGGACCCTTCCTGGAGTGGGCACGTACCCCTCGTAGCGTCGTGGACATTGGCGAACAGGGCCGGAAGGCCGAAAGTCTGGATCGAGCCTGTCATCGACAGGGACTCGCAAACGATCAGCTACAAGATTCACACTGGCGGCGAGCCATCACGCGAACGCACCGTCGATCGAGGGAACGGGACGTGCATTGCGACGGGGGCGGCGATCCCGTATGCGTATGTCCGCGCTGAATCGCTGTCGGGTCGGATGGGGTTTCACCTCATGGCGGTGGTGGCTGAAGGAGAAGCAGGCCGAAGCTATTGCGAACCGAATCCAGCGGACCTCCGCTTTGCGGACCTTATGCCTGATGTGATTGACAAGCCGACTTCTAAGATCGGAAATCACCCGCGCAACATCTCGCCCCCACCCTTCGGTCTCGATGAGTGGTGGAAGCTATTCACTCCGCGGCAGTTAGTGGCGTTGACGACATTCTCTGACCTATTGAAAGAAGTGCACGCGCGAGTCGAAACGGATGCGCGAAACGCCAGCTGGTCGAGCGATCCGAAACGTTTGCGTGACGGTGGCGGCGGAACCACGGCGTACGCCGACGCCGTTGTCACGTATCTCGCGTTCGCAATCGATAAATGCGCCGACTACTGGTCGAGCATCTGTACCTGGCATAGCTCAGGGGAGAAAATGCGGAACACCTTTGGTCGTCAAGCGATTCCGATGAGTTGGGATTTTGCTGAGTGCAACCCTTTCTCGGATTCAAGTGGCAACTGGATGGCGATGGTCACATGGGTTCGAAAGGCGATCGAACATTTGCCAACGTCTGTTGAGGGCGCGGTCGTGCAACGCGACGCGCGGGCGCGCGTCGCAGAGGCGCACGGTTCGGTGATCTCAACTGATCCGCCGTACTACGACAACATTTCGTACGCGGACTTATCCGACTTCTTTTTTGTGTGGCTGCGGCGAAACCTCGGTGAGGTATGGCCCGACGAATGCGCCACTCTCCTTACGCCAAAATCACAGGAGCTGATTGCAAACCGCTATCGCGCAGGATCGAGGGAAGCGGCCGAGAAGCACTTTGAGTCAGGTATGGCGGAGTTAACGGCAGATGTGGCGAAGGCACAGGCTCCGGGAGTCCCCGCCACTATTTATTACGCGTACAAAGCCACTGAGACGCAGAACGGTGAAGTTCGCTCGACCGGATGGGACAAATTCCTACAAGGTGTGCTCGATGCCAGGTTACAGGTCACTGCAACCTGGCCGTTACGCACGGAGATGAGCAATCGAATTATCGCGTCGGGAACAAACGCTCTTGCGTCGTCCATTGTCCTTGTCTGTCGTCCTCGTGAAGTGACGGCAAGCCTTGCAACGCGAGGTGAGTTCATCGCTTCACTGCGTGCTGAACTGCCGGAAGCGATTCGACTATTGCAATCAGGCAGCATCCCTGCAATTGATCTTCCGCAATCAACAATCGGTCCCGGAATCAAATTGTTTTCACGGTACGCCAAGGTTGTCGAAGCGAATGGCTCGTCGATGCCTGTCGCCGACGCACTCGCAATTATCAACGACGTGCTGGCAGAAGTGATCGACGGTGAGGAGGGCGAACTTGACGCTGACAGCCGCTTTGCCTTGAGTTGGTCTGCCGCCAATGGATTCAATCCTAATCTTTGGGGCCTTGCCGACAGCCAAGCTCGCGCTAAGAACACGTCAATAGGCGGAATAGAAGAGGCGGGAATTGGCGAGGCGAGGGCCGGCACATTCCGTCTTTTCGAGCGGAGCGAACTTGACCTTGAATGGTCTCCTTCCGGCGATAAACGCCTTACGGTTTGGGAAGCGACGCAACATCTCGTCTTAGCTCTCGAACGCTCCGAGTCTCAGGCAGCGGCCTTGCTGCATCAACTTGGCGGCGGTTTTGGTGACCGTGCCCGCAATCTTGCGTACGTCTTGTTCAAGAAGGCAACCGACAAGGGCTGGGCAAGTGAGGCGGCTGCATACAACGCGCTGATTGTCGCGTGGCCCAACCTCCACCACACACCAACAACACCGGCTGGCCAAGGCCAAATGCTATGAGAGAACGGAACTAAAGACATGGTGATGGCCAATCGCGACCGAGTCGCCAAAGCACTTGAGCACTTTCGAGACGGATTGCGGCCGAAGTGCGAGGAAATCTGGTCCGCATACTTCGGCGATAACTGGGTGCAGTCGGTTGCCGACTACTCACGGCCCGGTGAACGCAGTCTTTCGATGGACGATGTGGCATATCTCTTGCGAAGCATCAAAGGAACCTGGAACGACGTCTTCGGGCAGAGCTTTCCAGCTGCAATGCGTTCGATGGTCTTTGAAATATCCGACGCTCGAAACACCTGGGCGCACCAAGGAGCTTTCACGTCCGATGACGCTTTGCGCGTTCTCGACTCTATGGAACGTGTACTCGACGCATTCGGAGAACGCGACGAGCAAGTAAAGATCCGTGCATTGCGTAAAGACCTCGTCCGTCAGATGTTCGACGATGAAGCAAGATCGGAACGTCGTAAGACTGCGGCGAAACCAACCGAAGGAAACCCACAGTCCGGGCTTGCGGCTTGGCGAGAGGTAATTACGCCCCACACTGATGTTGCGTCGGGACGTTTCGAGCAGGCTGAATTTGCGGCTGACCTTTTTGAGGTCTCGCTTGGCCAAGCTGACAAGGAGTACCAGGATGCACGCGCATTTTTCTCGCGCACTTATCTGACGAAGGGCTTGCGCGACCTGCTTGTTGGTGCCGCTCGTCGCTTATCAGGCGATGGCGGCGACCCGGTGATTGAGTTGCAGACCAACTTTGGTGGTGGCAAGACGCACAGCATGATCGCGCTGTATCACTTGGCCTCGGGCATACCTTCCACTGAACTGACTGGCGTTGGCGAGGCGCTGGCTGAAGAGAACATCAACCTTCCACCTGAGATTCGACGCGCCACATTGGTGGGGCAAAAGATCTCACCCGCTGCACCACAGATCGTCGAAGACGGCGTCGCGATTCACACCCTTTGGGGAAACCTCGCCTATCAATTGGGCGGACGTGACGGCTACGAGTTGGTCCGTGCGGACGACGAATCTGGCACTAACCCTGGTGCTGCTTTGAATCAACTTTTCAAGCAATATGGCCCTGCGATCGTGCTGATCGACGAGTGGGTTGCGTACGCACGCCAACTTCGTGATGGTGGTGACGGACCAAGGCTCGTCGGCGGTGATTTTGACACGCAGTTCACGTTTGCACAGGCACTTACCGAGGCAGCTGCGAGTGTTCCAAATGTTGTGCTGCTGATCTCCGTGCCGGCTTCGACGATTGAAACCGGTGGTGAGCGCGGGCAAGTTGCTCTTGAGAAACTGCGCAACGTCGTCACTCGTACGGCTGCGCAATGGCAACCGGCATCGCCGGACGAATCGTTCGAGATTGTGCGCCGCCGACTCTTCGACGCAATTACTCCGGAAAATGCGCGAGTTCGCGACGGTGTTATTCGTGCCTTCGATGAAATGTATCGGACGCAGCGCACGAGTTTCCCTGCAAGAGTTGACGAACCCAACTACCGACGGCGAATGGAGTTATCGTACCCGATTCACCCCGAGCTGTTCGATCGCCTATTCAACGAATGGTCTGCCCTCGACAAGTTTCAAAGAACACGAGGTGTATTGCGGCTGATGGCTTTGGCTATTTCGGAGCTTTGGCAACGCCGCGATAAGTCGTTGATGATCTCGTCTGCAACGTTGCCGATGGATTCGCCAGCGTTAGTGAGTGAACTGAAGAAGTATTTAGAAGAGGCGTGGGACCCAGTCATCAAGTCTGATGTCGATGGTCAGAACTCACTTCCACTCAAGATCGACACCGAAAACCCTCATTTCGGGCGATTGTCCGCTACTCGGAGAGTGGCACGAACTG
>JBBSGY010000135.1:0-6803 GCA_038253645.1 Acidimicrobiales bacterium | reverse complement strand
TCTTCCGAGGCGGGAAATTTCACTGTCTGGTTTGTAGGTGCTGAATATTGCGTCGATCTCCGTGAGACGTGCAAGCGCCAGGTCGACGAGCAAACCTAACTCTGGGGCCGAGCGCCCCCGCGTGATGCAGCGAGCGGAGCGAGTGGGTACATCACGCCAGAGCGGGGGACCTGCTTCGGATGAGTCGTGGCTACGAAGGTCAAACGAAAGAGTGGTGCCCATGATTCGCCCGAGGTACTGATATGTACTCATTTCTTCAACGCAGACGCCAGAGACTCAATAAACGCCTGTGATGTCTCTGTAGCACCCGAGATCACATCAATGTCGGCATTTTGTGCAGCCATAGCCTCGGTGCGCAACTTGGACATGACTCCCACATTCAACTTTGCAGACGTCGGAGTCTCCTGCGGATAAACGACGGCCTTTACGTCGATCAGTGTTGCGCCTTGCATCGTGACCTTCACCTGAATCGGCCCGTACTTCGAGGTGGCGGCGTCGCCGAGTTTCGACTTGATCGGAATCGTCGTAGTGGTCAGCGGCGGCTTGACAGGCTTCGTGCTGTTGTTCCTGGGCGGCTGCGTGACCGGCTCACTGGGGGTGCCTGTGGTGGTCGGAACTACCGTCTCCGGCATCGACTCCGGCGTTGAGTCGGAAGTCGCGCTTGCGGGTGACGCATCATTCGATTCAACCGGTGGTGTCGGGATGCGGTAACCGAAGAGCGCTACAAGTCCGGCGAATGTCGAAATCAGAGCGAACACGGCGCGCTTCATGACGCGAAGGAAAACATCTCGGCATGAATTTGGGATTCCGGGACACGAAGTTGCTGCACCGACTTGAGCACTTCGGTGACCATCGGTACAGGGCCGCACACGTACACATCACTCGACCTGATGTCCGGTGCAACAGCCAGAAGGTGAATCGGCGAAAGCGGCTGCATGTCGGCCGGAAATTCGTCACGACTACCGGCTACGAATTGCAGCCGCGCGCCGCGGCGGTTCGCAAGAGCGAGCAATTCATTGCGAAACAGAAAGTCTTCGACATCATGGACTCGATAAAGAATTGTCAGTTCGACACTGCCGGGCGGAAACGACTCTGCAAGGGATCGGATCGGCGTGATGCCGATTCCACCGGCGATCAGCAACACGTGTTCTCGCTGACGTGCCTCGGTGGTCATAAGACCGAAGGGCCCTTCAGCCAGCACCCGGGTGCCGCTGCGTAGATTACGCAGAGACGCACTTCCGTCACCCAAAGCCTTGACCGTCACTCGCAACTCATTGTGTCGTGGCGCGGCCGACAACGAATACGGATGCGCCTGCCACCATTGGTTTCGGGCCAGGAATCTCCATACGAAAAACTGACCGGCCTTGATATCCATCAAGTCAAGGTTGCGCCCGCGAACGACGATCGAAGTTGCATCCGAACCCTCGTCGATCACTTCATGGACATGTAGGTCATGTCGCAACATATTGACGACCGGCTTGATGATTCGGCACCACAGGAGTGAGCCCACCGTGAATGCGTATACCGCAATCCAGTACACCCGAGCCAAGGTCGTCGTCGCAAAGTGCGTGCCCGCGAAAATTTGATGCGGCACGGCTAGCGCCACGGCGAGATACGCATAGAGATGAACAAAAAACCAAGTTTCGTACTGCATACGCCGGCGAGCCTTGCGAATCGACGTGACGACAACGACGACGATTAGCAGCATCGCTACGGTAGCCATCAGCACATCTCGCGTTTCAAGGAGCAATACGCGAACCTCGTGGAAAACGGATGTTCTGGTGGTAAGCGCGTATCCGATGATGATTGTGATGACATGAACGGCGAGCAGACTGAAAGCAACGCGTCCGACGCGCCGATGCCAGATCGTAAGTTCGTCCATGCCGACCAAGCCATTGATCCATGACGCGCGGCTCATGAGCAAGAGCTGAATGAGAATCATGTTTGTCGCGATGAATCCCGACAAGCTGCCGGTTGTCGAAAACCATTCGGCGGATGTGCCGAGGTACTTCACGCCACCGGTCTGCACAAAGAGCGCCACGACGACCGCAAGGTTTGCGTAAAACGCGGGAACCAAGGCCTTGCGCGCGATACGGCGAGTGACTGACTGCCGATGAGTGCGTTTGACAGCGTCGAACAACGACTCTTGCGGACGTCGAGCGTGAGCCACTGGCATCATGTGGCGCTCACCGATTCCCGTCAAGGCGAGCCGCCACCGTTGGTATTCGTCTGTTTCGGCTGCTGAACAGGTTCGGGCGCCGGCGCCGGCGCCGGATTCGGCTGCTGAACAGGCTGGGGCTTTGGTGTGGGTTGCTGAACAGCCGGCGCCGTCGCCGGCTCACTCCATGCCGGCTGTGTTTGAGTGACAGGTGCCGGCGGCTGCTCGGCCATCGGAAAGGTATTTGTCGGAGCGCTGACGATGGGATTCTGCACCGGAGGTGCAACCGGAACATCCGACACGGGGGCCGTAGGAACGGAATCGGCCTCAGGTATAACGCGGCCGCGAACGGGTTGGGCTCCATTGGTAGCCGGTTGCGGATGAGTCTTGCTCATTTGAATCAACGCATTCAAGAAGCCACTCAGGTTATTGGCGGTGTCGACGCGATCTGCAGCAAAGGTCTCGGCAGCCGGAGAGCCGGCAGCGAACGCGCAAAGAATTGCGAGCGCGATTTGCTTACGCCTTGGCCGCCTCGTCTTTCCTTCGCTCGAGAACACGCCTTCTCCTGGATTTGAATATGTCCTTGTTTATCCAGGTCACCACGCTGTGTGGTTTAGCGGGTTGCAATTCCGTGTCAATCGGCACAAAAGGCGCCCTTAGAGGCCCTTCTGGAGGCCCACGAGCATCACTTGGCGCGACATTGTCGCTGTGGTTCGAAACGAGAAGAACTCGCCCGAGCAGCCTGTACACCGAGCATCCTCGTAGGCAACGGGTACGCCAAATCGGGAAAGTTCCTCGATCACGGCCGCCGGAAGGTCGAACGCCGGTTTTCCCTCCGAGGTTTCGCCTCGGACCAACGTGCCCCACTTCGTTACAAGCCCGGTGAGTGCCTCTTCAGTGAATTCGTAACACTCCGCGTGAATGCACGGTCCGAGAGCAGCTTCGATCTCGCTGGCGCCGAGTTCGCGCATTTGCGAAACTGCGCGCTCGATAACACCCTTCTGCAGTCCGACCCACCCTGCGTGCACCGCGCCGACAACGCCCTCGACGCTCGAGAGAGCAATCGGGGCACAATCCGCTGTCGCAATAACAAGCGTTACACCAGGGGTATTGCAAAGTGCGGCGTCGGCCTCGACGCCAGGCCGTGTCGACTCGTCCGCCACAACAACGCTCGCACCGTGTACTTGTGTCAAATGTGTCCACTTGCCGGCGTGCACTGCGATACGCCGTGCGTTTGCGTCCGCACCACAACACGTTTCGTCGTGCGGACCGCGTGGAGGCATGTGCCCCAGATGCCCATCGGCGGCGCACGTCCAAATGACATCGGCCGCACCGAGCGTCAATTTCGTAGTCATTTCCTATAGAAGAAGCGCGTCAGGTCGCTGCGCTTATTTCAGGAAGGAAGGGACGTCGAACTCTGAGTCTTCCGTGAGATCGAGAACTTCGTCGTCATTGAACAATTCTTCGCGGCCGGGCTGCGCGAGCGTGCCGGTTTCCGAGTCCCAACGATCGAAGCCTGCGGCGATAACCGTGACTCGAACTTCGTCGCCCATCGAATCGTCGACAACCTGTCCGAAGATTATGTTTGCATCCGGGTGGGCAGCGTTGTGAATGATCTCCGCAGCTTCGTTGACTTCGAACAAGCCGAGGTCTGTCGAGCCGGCGATGTTGAGCAGAATTCCTCGGGCCCCATCGATGCTCGCCTCGAGTAGTGGCGAAGTAATTGCAGACTTCGCGGCAAGCGCTGCGCGGCTTTCGCCCGATGCAGTACCGATGCCCATGATTGCAGTACCGGCGTTGCTCATGATCATCTTGACGTCTGCAAAGTCGGTGTTGATGAGACCTGGTGTCGTGATGAGATCGGTGATGCCCTGCACGCCTTGCAGCAACACCTCGTCGGCCATCTTGAACGCGTTGAGCATCGACGTCTTGTCGTTGCTGACCGTGAGCAGACGGTCGTTCGGGATTGTGATCAGTGTGTCGACTGCATCCTTCAGACGTTGGATGCCTTGTTCCGCTTGCACGGCGCGGCGGCGACCTTCGAACGTGAACGGTCGAGTGACAACGCCAATCGTCAATGCGCCTTGAGACTTCGCGATCTCTGCAACAACCGGCGCGCCACCGGTACCGGTGCCACCACCCTTGCCCGCAGTGATGAAGACCATGTCTGCACCCTTGAGCACTTCTTCCAATTCGTCGCGGTGATCTTCGGCAGCCTTGCGACCGATCTCGGGGTCGCTACCCGCACCAAGTCCCCGAGTGAGTTGACGGCCGATGTCGATCTTGACGTCGGCGTCACTCAACAGCAGAGCTTGTGCATCTGTGTTGATGGCAATGAACTCGACGCCCTTGAGCCCCGCGTCGATCATTCGATTGACTGCATTGACTCCGCCGCCGCCGACTCCGACGACTTTGATAACGGCGATGTAGTTGTTGCTTGCTGCCATTGACATGCGGCCTCGAGCCTCTTCTTTCCAGCACGCCCATCCATTTCGGATGAGCGGCGAATATCGATTGCACGCCGTCAATAGCGAAACTATTCAGTCGAAGCTAAGTACGGCGCAAAAGGTGAACGCACGCACTGTATCGGGTGAATCCGAAGCCGTCGATCATGACCTTCAACTTCCACCTCAACCATTAATCGAGACTTGAGGTTTATGTTGTGGGGTGCTCTGCCTGGTGTTTGTCGTAGGAACCTGCGACGTAGTCGTAGGTTTCGGCGGAATTGTTGCTTGAACGGCCTTGGCGCGTGATGTTGTCACCGGCAACGACGGGCTCGTTACGTCAAGGACCTCGATGGTTTTCGGATCCGTCGATCGCAACACCGTGGCTGCGGCGGTGAGCTTCGGGCCGAGATCATCCGTGGAGCCGACCAGCACCACCACGTTCGACGCAAGGCCCAAACGGACACCGCGTTGGTCCTGCATGAGTTGCGTTACCTGGCCTCTAAGAGATTCCGGAAGCGCTGCCGAGACTGTCACCAGCGACTGCGACTGTGCATCGAGCGAAGCTCCGAGTTTCGGTTCGGCTGTCACCCCCAGCGCCACAGGCATGCCCGAGGTCGGTCTGTCCGCGACGTTCAGAACAACCCCGCCGGCACCGAGCTCTGCCCATTTGTTGTTCGTGGTTCGCGCCAACAGAAGAGGCCGGCGCTCAGTGATGACGAGGTCAACACGGTGTGGCCAATGCGTTACGACGACCGCCGTTTCGACCCACGGATCGCCCATTAGTTTTTTTCGAATCGCGCCCTTGTCGACGGACACGATCGGCATCGTGAGGTTCACGCCCGCTTTCTCGACAACCGCTTCGCGGCTTATGCGGTTGTTGCCCGTAACGTTTATCTGCTGGACCGCAAACAGATCGGTATGTAACAGGCCGGCAAAGAGTGCGGCGGCCGCGACGACAAAACCGAGTGCAGCCAGCCGGCGCCGCCCACTGCGCTCAGTCGCACGGCGGCGAAACCACTCGGCAACTGTCGTCCAACGCGGCAAGCCAAGGGTGTCAGCGGTGGTCAAAACTAGAGCTCCGACTGGATCTCGTCGGCGAGTTCGGTCACGTCTCCTGCACCCAACGTGATGCAAAGGTCGCCGGGTTGAAGGGCGCCAGCGACGAGATGGGCAAGCGCAGCCCTGTCTTCGATGTATGTAATCGGAGGGTGCCCGGATTCAGCTTCGACAGCTCGGCGGACGACCGTGCCGTCGACCTCCGGCCGTGGCGCCTCGCCTGCGGCGTAGACGTCCGTAAGAAACAGAAGGTCGGCGTCATCAAATGCCCCTCCGAAGTCCGCTCCAACCTGTTCCGTGCGTGAATATCGGTGCGGCTGGAAGATGGCAACGATCCGCTTCCAATCCCCTGCCCTCGCGGCAGCAAGAGCCGCCTTCACCTCGCCCGGCAGGTGGGCGTAGTCATCGATAAACGCGATCTCATTCTTTTCGCCACGGGGCTGAAACCGGCGACCGATTCCCTTGAACGCAGCGATTCCCGCGGCGCCGACTTCAAGTGGTACACCCAGAAGATTACTCATCGCCAGCGCTCCACACGCGTTCAAGACGTTGTGCGCGCCGGCGATTGGAAGTTCGACCTTTTTCGTGACTCCGCCATCGCGTTCAATCCGGAAGCTCCCACTGTAGTTACCGAGCGTCATTTCAGTGATTCGGTAATCAGCCGCCTCATGATGGCCGTAAGTCATTGCACCGGTGCGCCGCGCGATTGCCAGGGCGTGTTCGTCGTCGGCACATATGAGTTTCGGACCATCTACTTCGTCAACAAAGCGCTCGAACGCCGCCTGGAGTTGCAGCCAGCCGCCGTAATGCTCGAGGTGGTCCGGTTCGATGTTGGTAACCAGCGCCGCGTCGGCACCCAAATCGAGGAACGTGCCATCGCTTTCATCGGCCTCGACCACGAACCACTGCCCCTTGTCCCAATGCGCTCCATTGCCGCGACCGGTTATCTCACCGCCGATGATCCACGACGGATGCATTCCACCGGCCTCGAGCACGAACGCAAGCAGGGTCGAAGTGGTGGTCTTGCCGTGCGTGCCCGCGACCGCTGCCGTCTTTCTGACACAAGCAATCGCAGCGAGGATGGCTGAACGCCTGAGAACGGGAATCGAACGTGTTTCGGCGGCTATAACTTCCTCGTCGTC
>JBBSGY010000134.1:0-6824 GCA_038253645.1 Acidimicrobiales bacterium | reverse complement strand
TCGACAGGCACGGTCAGTGGCAACACAGTCAAGGGCGGTATCAAGGCAGTGATGGCCGATGGCGGGATCACGGGCACCGACGTCGGTGGTGGTGGTGGCGGCAAAAGTGGTGGCGGTGGATCACAGGGTGGCGGTTCGCAAGGCGGCGGTCAACAAGGCGGCGGCCGTCCGTAGGCGAGTGAAGCCGGAACTAAAGATGTGAATTGGGCAGAACAACTTGACATGACTCACGGATCGCGTGGCTCATGTCAGTTCGCCGCTTACAACGACGCTGTTACCTTGAATCCTGCATGAGGAAACTAGAGGGCTCGCTGTTAGTACTTGCATCGGTCTTCCTCTACGGCAGTTACGGCCTCTGGTCAGCGTTACTCGGTAGCGAATTCGGTGACTTTTATCAAGCATACGTGCGTGCTTTCATTGTGCTTCTCGTGCTCATCCCAATGAATTTGGTGGCTCGCCGATGGAAGAAAATTGCACGACACGACAGAAAACTCTTTCTACTCGTCTGTGGCCTTGTCATATTCACACAGGCACCGATGTACTACTCGTATCAACATGCCGGCGTTGGTATCGCAAACACAATCTTCTTTTCGACGTTCCTTATCGCGCAATATGTATTCGGGTGGCTCTGGTTTCATGAGCGCCTCGGCATCGTAAAACTGGTTTCACTTCTTCTCGCGCTTGCGGGTTTGTTTCTGACTTTCGGCGGCGCGCTGCGTGGCGCAACCGTGCTGGCTCTCGCGATGGCTGTAATCGGCGGGGCGGGAAGCGGAGCACAGACTGCGTCCACAAAGTTCATTCCGAAGGATTACTCGCCTCTTCAGATCTCGGTATACACATGGACCACGAGTCTCCTGATGCACTTGCCCATCTCATTTGTGTTGGGTGAACGCCAACTATTGCCCCATTTCGATCTCGTTTGGTTGTGGATGCTTCTCTTTGCTCTCGCGGGCGTCGGCTCGTTCTTACTGATCATCCGCGCTTACCGCTATATCGATCCGAGTGTTGGCGGGCTCATCGGTCTTCTCGAGGTCGTCATCGCTATCTGCCTCGGTGCAATCTTCTTGAATGAGCATGTCAAACTGAGCACGGTAGCCGGCGCATGCCTCATCTTGCTCGCAGCGTTCTTGCCGCATGTAAAGGATCTTGACCGTCGTGACGATAAGGTCACGCGTGGCTCTGTATAGCAATATCACCGAAGACGAGGTCCGCGAGTTCGGGCGCGCGTTCGGACTCGAGATCTCGAACTCGTTGCACATGCCTGGTGGTATGTCGAACACGAGCCACCTTGTCACCGCCGGCTCGCAGCATTACGTTCTAACGCTTATTGACAATCCGTTCAGTCTCAAAACCCAACGCATGTTGGATTTGTTGCTGCACCTGTCTCAGGCCGGTATCAATGTTCCGCGACCGCTCACAACAGTCGATGGTTCGCCAACCGCAACAGTCGGCGAACACAAAGGTTGGATAAAGCACTTCGTCGAGGGTACTTGCTACACCATGCTGCCAGACGACCTGCTGCAATCTGTCGGCGAAGTCGTTGCGCACATTCACGGTGTTCCGCCATGTGATGGGCTTTCGAAGAGTGTCGCCGAAGCACTCCCTGATGCAATAGACACAATCACTGAGTTTGCAGAACCATGGTTTGTCGAATGGCTCAATGAATCAACCGAACGCACACGAAATGTCGCCGCGTTTGATGGCCCACGCGGACTGACCCATGGTGACCTGTTCGCTGACAACATCGTGTTCACACCGGATGGCAAATTTGTTGTGCTCGATTGGGACACTTCATGTGTTGACCTATTTGTTGTCGACATTGCAATTTCGATAACGGGAATTGCTAACAGCCACGGGACGATTGATGTGCAACGTGCGTCAGAGCTTGTCGCTGGGTACAGCAAAATCCGTCCGCTTACCGATCGAGAATCGGCGATCATGCGTGAGGCGATTGAATACGCGGCGTTTGCGTTGGCAGTGTGGAGATTTCGTCGTCACAACGTTCACTTTCCGGATCCCAAAACTGCGGACCGGTACCTGGAAGCAGTACGCCTTGCCGAGAGCGTTCGTTCTCCGGGCTGGCATCTCCAGCCGCGATAAACGTGCTGTCAGAGGACTTGACAATCGCAGGCGTAGGCCGTTACGCAGGAATTCGGGTGTTCAAGATGCGGTCCGCGGTAATTCCGTACTGAGCGGCACGAATGCAACCGAGCACTATCCAGTCGAGTTGACCGGGTGCGTGCGAGTCAGTGTCGATCGCAAACGTGCACCCCATTTCGGCGGCAAGTTGCAACAACTCGTCTGGCGGATCGACGCGTTCTGGTCGGCAGTTGATTTCGATCGCTGTCTTGGTATCGACGCACGCTTGAAAAACTGCCTTTGCATCAAATTGCGACGGTGGCCGTCCGCGTCCGACAATTTTGCGTCCGGTGCAGTGCCCGAGAATGGTGGTGCGCGGGTTCTGAACGGCAATGATCATTCTCCGGGTCATAAAGCGCGCTTCCATGCGCAACTTGCTGTGAACGCTCGCAACCACCACATCGAGCTCGCCGAGCAACTCGTCCTCTTGGTCGAGTGTGCCGTCTTCGTTGATGTCCACTTCTATGCCGCGCAGAACGCGATACAGGGGTGACTCCTCCGCGAGTAGTTCGTTCACGTGCTCGACCTCGTCGAACTGCGCGCGGAGCCGTTCGGGGGTAAGTCCATTCGCAATAGTGAGGCGGGGAGAATGGTCGGTCAAAACGTTGTATTCGTGGCCGAGAGCTCGTGAGGCGCGCGCCATGTCGGCGATCGAGCTTCCACCGTCGGACCACAGAGAATGCGTATGACAATCACCACGCAGCGCGTTGCGAATCGCGAGCGCGGCGTCATTCATCTCCGGCGGCCAAGGTTCCGCCTCGAGATCGGTCAGATATGACGTCGCACCCGTTGCGAGAACCTCATTGACGATCTTTTCCGTTTTGGCGCCAACGCCGCTAACCGATTGCAGTCGGTTCATCTTGGCGAGTTGCTCGAACTGATCGAGCTGCAACACTTCAATTGCATCCGCCGCTTTGCGAAACGCCTGCACCCGGTAAGGCTCGGCGAGTGTTCGCTCGAGCAAATACGCAATTCGCCGCAGCGCTTGCAATGAGGCTTCTTGCTGGTCCATAAGAGGTCTCAAACCTAATCTCGATACTCACTGGTCGGTTGTCCTTCGGTCGTGTGTGGCTGGATCCGCATCGGGGACCTGAGCGCACACAACAAAGGCGTCTGCCGGCGATGGCGAACGTGACTAACGTGCGCGTGTGCAAGTTCGCTCAGGCATCCCGCTCGCGTCGCTGACAACGCTGCGGGTCGGCGGGCCGGCGCGTGAATATGTCGAAGCAAAGACGTCCGACGAGGTCATAGACGCTGTTCGAAGCGTCAATGGCCCATTGCTCGTGCTGTCAGGGGGAAGCAACCTCCTTGTCGGCGATGTTGGATTCGACGGCAGAGTCGTGCGGATCGCCACACATGGCGTGTCGATGACTCGCGATGATGATGGCGCACTCGTCGACGTGCAAGCCGGCGTCCCGTGGGACGAGCTCGTGGCGCTCACTGTTTCACAAGGTCTTTCCGGCTTCGAAACGCTGTCAGGTATTCCCGGATCGACCGGCGCGACGCCTGTGCAGAACGTTGGTGCTTACGGCGAAGAGATTGCAACCTCTTTTGTCTCATTGACAGCGCTGGATCGCACCACAGACGAAGTTGTAACCCTGAATGCATACGACAGCAGGTTCGGATATCGAACCAGCGTGTTTAAGCGCAATGACCGATTCGTAATTCTGTCCGTGCGATTCAGACTGCGCGCCAGCCCGTTGTCTGTGCCGGTCGTCTATTCAGAACTGGCGCGCGCGCTGAGGATCGACGCGAACGCATCTGCTCCACTCGCTGACGTGCGCGCTGCCGTCCTTCAATTGCGGCGCCAAAAGGGAATGGTGCTCGATGACGCAGATACCGACACTCACAGTGCCGGTTCGTTCTTTACCAATCCGGTGATCCTGCAAGAACAACTTGAATCGATTGCGTCTCTCGCTGAAGGGGATCCACCAAGCTGGCAAGTTGGGAAGGGCGAAGTCAAAGTCTCCGCCGGCTGGCTTATTCAACGTGCCGGCTTTGACCGTGGGTTTCAGTTCGGTCGGGCACGTCTGTCGAGCAAGCACGCTCTCGCCATCACCAATGCGGGTGGCGCCAAAGCGTCAGAACTCGTCGCGTTGGCGTGCAAAATTCGTGATGGCGTGCACGAAACGTTCGGCATTGAACTTCAAGCCGAACCCGTTTTGGTCGGCGTCACTCTATAGGAGCATCCCAGCTCCTAGGAGCCTGGGTCAGTAATGCCGCACACAGCATCGACGGCCACGCCGAGCGCTCGACTGCGTTGAAGAACCTCCGAAAGTGCTCCGCACTTGCGAAGAACCTTCGCCTTGCGTGCACTCACCGTGACTCGCCGATGCGAATCCTTATTACTGACCCAGGCTCCTAGATCATCGCAACCGTTGCCGCGAGATCAATCGGAATCGACTGTCCGCTGACTGCGGTATTTGATTCGTCGCAGAGCGAAACCACGGTGCGCGCAATGTCTTCAACACTTAGACGGTGGCCATGTGGCGTCCAGGCAGGAAAATCCTGTGCGGAAGATCCCGGTCGGCGGCCCATCGGCGAATCAACCGAGCCGGGCAAGACAGCGTTTACAAGGATTCCCCGCTCGGCCAGATCGATCGAAGCTGAACGAACGAGTCCTCCGACCGCTGCCTTCGTCACGGAATACGAGAAACGTTCCCTGCGCGACATGTCTTGCCAAATGGTACTGACGACGCACAGGCGCGACCCGTTGTTGAGGCGCTCATGCTTGAGCAGCTCTTGGAGTGTTTTCGCGACGAACCGGCAATTTGCATTGAACATGCTCATGAAAAAGTCGTCATCAAAGTTCTCAATCGTGTCAGCGCCGGTGATTCCTTGTGCCCATGCAACCGCGTCTAGCTGCGGGAACTCACGAATGGCGGCCAGCCCGTCATCGCGGTCGATATCGACGAGCGACCGTGGAGCTGAAAGCGCCTTGAAGCCCTTCGCGCCGAATTCATCAACGATTGCTGCACCAATTGCGCCGGTCGATCCAAAAACGAGGGCGGTTTTGTCGCTCATGCCCTGAACCTTACGGCGTGGCCCGCTTTCATTCGAACGGCTTCTCGGTGTCATGCTGGAGCGATGAGCAACCAAAAATTTGTCGTCGTCTTGAATCGCAGTCATGAGCTTTCGTGTCTGACTTCGGCACTGGGCCATGTGACGGCAGGCCTCGCGGCGAGTTTGTCCGGGCGGATAGACGACATGGCGTTCCTCGAATACAAGTCGGCCGACGGCGAAGTGTTCCCTTGGATCAGTGACCACTCATTCGTCGTTCTCAAAGGTCGAGGTGGGCAGATGAAGACCTTTCGTCAATCGCTGGTCGAACGCGACCTGCCGTGCGTCAGTTATCTCGACACGATGCTCGAAGGGGGCACCGAGGTCGAAATGGCCGCAACTGCTGCTCGTGTTGCGGACGAGTTAGAGGTGCTTGCAGTGGCAACCTTTGGTGATCGCGAGGAGATCGACGTGCTAACAAAAAAGTTTGGGCCTATCGGTATAGATGTGGGTCCAATCAGGGATCGGCGACACCGAGTCGTTCACTCGGAAGTACGTGTTCGATGGGTCCGAGTGTCACCATGATGAGCGCGAGTGCAGCCTTTGCTGAGTGAAAGCCGTAAGCGCGGTTGATAATAAGACGCACTCGTCGATTCAGTCCTTCATGGCGAGCGTTGTTCACGCCGAGACGGACGGCAGCGAGTATGCCGGAGCGGTGTCTGCGAATCGTCTTGGCGACCTTGACGAATTGTGTAAGTCCACTGCGCGATGCGCGCGAACAAAAGCGATCGAGCAAATAGCCGACGTCGTCTTCGGACAGGTCTCCGGCGAACACGGCACGGAGCGCTTCTTTCAATGTGTAGGCACGCCACAGGTCACCGCCGCGGCGTTTGAGCCGGCGAAGCATTGAGGCTTGGTCGTCGTTTAGATCTGTAGGATTTTTGAGCAGTGCCCAGCGCGCTCCCTTGTAACGCTTTGCGACAGTCTGATCAGTTTCCTTGCGCAGCTCTTGCCAGACCTCTCGTCGTACTTTGTCGAGTGCTTTGGTTGCGAGTTGCACTACGTGGAATGGGTCATAACAGATAACGGCTTTTGAGGCGTGTCCGGGTTCGCTAACGCTCTTTGCAAAGGCTGCGGACATGTCCATGGACACCGCTTTGATTTGTTCGGAAGTCTTGGTCTCGGCTTCGGCCTCGGGCGGACAGTCATTGTTTACACCGTCGAAGAACTGATCAAGGGTGGCGGCATCCTTGCCTTCGGCACCCCAGATAATCGTTGAATCACGGTAATTACTCACCAAGGTGAGGTACTTGTGGTGTTTGCGCCAGCTGACTTCATCCACACCGATTTCAAAGAGCCCTTCCAAGCGGTTGGGATCAAGTCCGTCGTCCATCACTCTGGTAAGGATGCGTCCCACTGTGTCCCAGTCCACGCGGACCAACCGGGTGATTGCCTTCTTGTCCATCGTTGTGGCGAGCCAGCCAACGAGATCTTCGAAGTCTCTCGTGAAATGTGATCCCGGCCTTGCAAACGGAACTGCTTCTGTTCGCACACCATGGGTTGGACACTGTAAGCGGCGAAGCCACGCTCGAACTTCCAGGTGCCACGCACCCAGGTCAAGGTGTCGCCAAAACGATTCCACTGGTCGAGTGTCATAACGAAACGGCGTCGTGAAATCACACTCT
>JBBSGY010000133.1:0-6838 GCA_038253645.1 Acidimicrobiales bacterium | reverse complement strand
GTTCTGGGTCTCATTTTTCTTGTTGGGGATTTATGCAAACTGATCCGCAGCGTCGAATTCTCACCGGTTGGGGGCGCACGGCGCCGACCGCTGCTGACGTATTCGCCCTTCACACGGAAGGCGAAGTGGCTGCACTGATCGCCGACGCCAAGCGTCGCGGCGGGCTTATCGCGCGCGGTCTTGGCCGTAGTTACGGTGACCCGGCTCAGAATGCAGGCGGCTGCGTCGCCGACACGAATGCGCTCGACGGGATCCTCGAGCTCGATCTGAAACGTGGAACCGTCACGGTCGAAGCCGGCGTTTCACTCGACCGGCTAATACGGTTGTTGTTGCCTTTCGGTTGGTTTGTTCCCGTAACTCCCGGCACGCGCATGGTGACGATCGGCGGCGCCATTGCAAGTGACATTCACGGCAAGAACCATCACGTCGATGGAAGCTTTTCGCAACACGTAACTCGCTGTGTTCTGCACACACCCGCGCGCGGTCGCATCGTGATGACACCATCGACTGAGCGCGACGCATTTCTGGCCACGGCAGGTGGCATGGGCCTCACCGGCGTAATAAGTGAGGCAACACTCCGGCTGTTCCCCGTCGACACCGCCTACATGAGTGTCGATACCGAGCGTGCGCGAAACCTCGACTCCGTGATGTCCACCATGCTTGCGACCGATCACCTCTACCGATATTCAGTGGCGTGGATCGACTGTCTTGCATCCGGCAAACGACTGGGCCGCTCGGTGCTACTGCGAGGCAATCACGCTTCACTCGACCAGTTATCGGCCAAGCAGGTGCGTGACCCGCTTGCGTTTGCCCCCGCCGAACGTTTGACTGCGCCACCAATCGTTCCTTCAGGCCTCGTCAACAAATTGTCAATCCGAGCGTTCAATGAGGTTTGGTATCGCCACTACCCTGCGCACCGGGTAGCGCACGCCGAGACAATCGGCGCGTTTTTTCATCCACTCGATGGCGTGCGCGACTGGAACCGTATGTATGGGCCGCGGGGCTTTTTGCAGTACCAATACGCAGTCCCCGATGGCGAAGAAGACACCGTTCGCCGCTCGGTCCAACGTCTCAGCACCGCGCAGACGCCGTCATTTCTTGCTGTTCTCAAGCGCTTCGGCGCAGCAAACGAATCGCCGCTGTCTTTTCCGATGCCCGGATGGACGTTGGCGCTCGACATTCCGGCGGGCAACGCAGACCTCGCCGCGATGCTCGACGACCTCGACGAGATGGTGGTCGCTGCAGGTGGACGTATATATCTGGCAAAAGACTCGCGCCTCCGGCCGGAATTGATGGCACAGATGTATCCACGCCTCGGCGAATGGCAAGAGCTGCGCGACGGTCTAGACCCCGACCGCGTGATGCGAAGCGACCTCTCTCGCCGACTGCACCTGATAGACGAAAGGTAATTATGAAAGACGCCCTGGGCGCTCCTCAATCGATTCTCGTTCTCGGCGGTACATCCGACATCGCCGTCGCCACTGTCAAGCAGCTCGTGGCACGACGTGCACGGCGCGTCGTGCTCGCTGGACGCGATCTCGATGCGTTGAAAGTTCGCGCCGCCGAAATTGAGGCAGCAGGCAACGCGACAGTCGAAGTCACCGCATTCGACGCGCTTGCCTTCGATGCGCACGCGGCGTTTGTCGACGAAATATTCTCCGCGCACGACAGTTTCGATCTCGTGCTTTGCGCATTCGGTGTACTGGGCGACCAAGCACAAGACGAGCAAGATGGCGTTGCGACAGCGCGAGTCATCGAGACAAACTTCACCGGGTCGGCGTCGGTCTTGTTGCCCGTGGCTTCGCGAATGCGTGCCCAGGGCCACGGCTCAATCGTCGTGCTTTCAACTGTTGCCGGGGAACGCGCACGCGCTGCCAACTTCATCTACGGCGCGTCGAAAGCCGGACTCGACGCGTTTTGTCAGGGCCTTGGCGACTCGCTACAGGGCTCGGGCGTTTCGCTCATGATCGTGAGGCCTGGTTTTGTCACCACGAAGATGACTGCCGGCATGGGCAAGAAGCCAATGGCAGTGTCAGCTGAACATGTTGCATCTGACATTGTCCGCGGCCTGTCTCGCAACGCGGAGATCGTGTGGAGTCCGGCGAAGTTGCGACTCATCTTTATTGTAATGCGGCACCTGCCGCGCCAAATCTTCCGCCGAATCAAACAGTGACCCCTCAAACAGCGACCCTTTAAACAGTGGCCCGACGTGTAGTCGCTGCATTCGACTTTGATGGCACCGTTTCTGATCGCGAAGCGGTCGCATCGTTTTGCGCACTCGTGCTGGGCCGGCCGCGACTTGGCCTGACATTTGCGCGCAATGCGCATCTTGGGTTCGCGGCACTGCGCGACCGATCAAGACGTGATCGTTTCAAAGCTGCGCTCGCTCGCGCCACCTTTGCGGGGCGCAGCGTTTCGGACGTCGAAACCCTCGCGAAGGCGTTCGCCGAGACACGCATGTCGACACTTCGCCCATTGATGACAGACCGAATTTCATGGCATCAGGAGCAAGGCCACGAGACTGTTCTCGCTTCAGCCTCGTTCGAGCAATATTTGCAGCCGATTGCGGCCGCCTTGAATATCGACACAGTCCTTGGCACGAAGCTCGCCATCGAAGATGGCGTGTTTACAGGTGAATTGGATGGTCCCAACATGCGCTCAGCCGCAAAGGCGGACGCACTACGCGCACACGCCGGCGAGGCGGAACTCTGGGCATACGGAAACAGCTCTGACGACTACCCCATGTTCGAGCTGGCGCAGCACGCGTTCCTGATCACCAGGACTGGCGCCATAATGACGATTTCATGAGCTACAGGTGCCTTATAGGCACCTGTAGCTCATGAAATCGAGAGTGCTGGGGTGCGTTCTAACAGTTTTTCGTAGCGGTCCATCACGACGTCCCACTGATAACGCTTTTCAACGTAAGCGCGGCCCGCATCGCCCAAACGGCGACGAATCAACTCGTCACCGGTCAACATCTGCATCGCCACTTCGAAATCTGCAAATCCGACGTATGGAAGTGCGCCTCCGCTGCGGCGCGCCTGGCCGGCAAACACATCGCATCGGCCGTTTACCAACGCCGGCGTCCGCTGAGCCCACGCTTCTGTCAGAACCATGGAGAAGCTTTCGAAGTACGAAGGATGAACCGAGACGAGCGCGCCGGCAATTGCATCGTCACGCAACTGACGGTCGACGTAACCCGTAACCAAAATCTCGTCGTGCGCGGGCAGTGGTTTGATCGGTTCGCCGACGAAGATGAGCTTTAACGGCCCGGGGTTTCGTTCCTTGTATGCAACGAACATCTCGTAGAGATCATCGGAACCCTTGTGCGGATCGACTCGGCCCACGCTTGCGACATACGGACCATCAACACCGAACGCGCTACGGAACCGATTGCCATCGCCTTCGTTGTCGAGCTCAGTACCGATGCCGACTATTGACTGCAACGCCGTTGGATTTGCGCGCCGGCGAACAAGCGCAGCTTCTTCCTCCACCGAGAATGCAAAAGCAGCCGGCAACTTCAATACGGTGTCGTAAACGGGCAGAAAAAAGGGAGGCTCATCATGCGCGAGCGTGTGCATAACCGTTGGCACCCGACCTGAGACCAACGGCAGCCCGTAAACGGTCGGCGCGTAGTTGTATTGAAAGAACACAACGACGTCATAGTCGAGGGCGTGATCCCAAAGCCATGGTTCGAGCTCCGGCGGCCGCGGACCTTGCGCGTCAACCCACCTCTTCAGCATGAACAGCGGAACGGGCCTATGGCCGCTGAGAATCCGGTTGGACAATGGGCCAAAAAGACGATGATCACGCGGGGCGTCGACCGCGAAGCGCCGAATCGTTACGCCTTCCAGTCGCGACTCGCCCGGCGGATAGTTGTTTGCCCAGTCGTAGTAACTGGTCGCGCAACTTGTAGCGACACTAACGTCGTGTCCGCGCGCGGCCATACGAGTTGCCATCATTCGGCAGTGTGATTCAGCACCGCCCACGGCTTCAGGCCCGTAATCGGCGATGATGTACAAGATCTTCATCCGGCGACTTCCAGCACGTGAGCAAGTAGCTCGGCGCGGGCAATGTCAGGGTCATAGAGCTCGACCCGAGCACGTCCGCGATCAATGAGCTGTTTACGCAATATCGAGTTCTCGAGCACTTCGGCCATTGCCTCGGCAGCGAGAGCCGGGTCGTCTGTGTCCGGCAGCAGCACGGCTGCATCTCCCGCGGTCTCGGGAACGGCTGCCGCTGCACGGGCGACAACAGGAACATCAAAGCCCATCGCTTCGATCAGCGGAACACAGAAACCTTCGTGTTCGCTGAGAGTTACAAACATCGAAGCACTTCGATAGAACGCGACCAACACTTCGAGATCTACCGCGCCTGTGAGCCAAGCCTTGTTCAGGTTCAACTCATTGAGTTCGTGTTCGAGCTGCTGGCTGAAACGCGGCCAACGGTGGTTGCCGCACAGCACGATCATTGCCTCGGGAATCAGGTAGGTCGTGAGGATGTGATACGCCTGCAATAGCAGATCAGCTCGCTTGTGCGGCTGCATCTGACCGACGAACAAGATCATCGGCGCGCCTGCTACCGCGAAATGATTCATCGTTCCCGCGTCCGGTTCGACAGCTTTCAGCCGAGCGACGTCGATAATCAACGGTGACACCACAACCTTACGAAATCCGAACTCGAGCAGCTCCTGCGCGTTGTACTCCGAGACCGTCAGAGACAAGACGGCTTTGTCGGCGAGTGATTTCAGTTCGGTACGCCCAGCCGTCAACAAGCCCGCAAATGCAGGGTCGAACGGCAGAAACCGTTCAGAAGGTGTGATGTTGTGATAAATCACGACGAGCCGCTCGGGACGTGATGCGACGAACTCCGTAACCTCGGGCTCGCCGATGGACGCGTGGTAAATCATCACATCGTCAGACAACTTCGCGCTCTGCCTGTTCGAGAACAGCCGTAGTTCCAATACGTCGTTCTGAAGTTCCGGATGCGCATAGCGCGAGTAGATCTCGGACCGCCCGAACCGGCGCAACAGGCCGCGCAGCTCGAACGCCGCAGCCGTAATCGCGTCACCCGGATTCGCCGACACCAACACTTGGTGAAACTCCATTACGAAGGTAATGGCGCTTTCGTGATGATCAAGGCGTAGTCACCGGGTGCGAACAACAAGTTGTTGAGTCGCTCGATGTTTCGCTTTTGCGTTTCATCGCCCTGCAACTCGAGCTTGTCGCCTTCGGGCGGCTCGTTGCGCCATTCCCACTTCACTTCGATAAAACCGGCTTGCTCGAACAAGAACGCCAGATACGCCGGATGCACCGGACGCGTATGCGTCGGATCGAGATAAAAGGAGTGCGCGTAGACGTATAACGACTGTGGATTGACCGTCTCGATGACAATCCGACCACCATCACGTAGTTTGTCGAACGCCAACGCAACAAAGTCGAGCTGCTGCTGAATGCTCAGATGCTCGATGACTTGGATCATCGAGATGCCACCCAGCGAACCGTCGTCTTGTGCAGCGAGGACGGCGAGGCCGTCACCGGCAACGACGTTCAGGCCCTTCGCGCGCGCAGTCTCCGCGAGCGCTGCGTCAAGCTCAACGCCCCGACATTCCGTTCCGCGCTTTTTCAGTAATTCGAGAAACTCGCCATGACCACAACCGATGTCGAGAACCGGGCTCCAACCCCAGATGTGCTCCGCTAGCTCTTCGTACGCGCAGTCCACACTCTCTTTGGTGTCTCGGAAGTGCTCTTCGAACGCGTCGTTGGTAAACCAAGGGCGAAAGTCGCGCTTTTGCTCTGCGCGTTCGAGTTCCTCGACGCGGCGGCGCAAATCGGCGACTTGCAGATTGGGGTCAACGGGGGCGCGCTCATACGTGTCAAGCCGTTCGAGTACTGCATCGAGGTGGCCGATCAGATCACCGTGCACGTGTGAATTCGGATTCTGCACCGCGGATGAAAGCGTCCGGGTTGCGCGGCGAATCGCTTCTGCGAATTCCTGAAGTTGGTCACGCATGTCCTGTGTGTGACGGGTGACGGCACTGTTGATCGCCTTGTGAATTCTTTCGCCGCCTGGCAACTGAGAGTCGAACGCGACCGCCCTGGGCGAAAAGTCCATATGTGAGTCGAGCGCGTCCACATCGGAGTGAAGCTGCGCTACGTCGGGCTTGGAGCGGTGATACACAATGCGTCGAAAGTGCTCCTCGAGTCTCTCCTCGAGGTCGCTCGGATACTGACCTGATTCTCGGCGCTCGGCCACTCGCGCGCGCAACTTCGTGAGCAGGTCATCGATGCCGTGCTCTGGTTCCTGAGGTTCTTCAGTCATGCGCCCTCGACACTACCGGCGCTTCTCGGGTCACCCGTGGAGCGTACAAAGGGTCGACCCCAAGGAGTTCAGTAGGCCGGGCCGATGCCGAGCACGGTTCCTCTGTACCCGGACAAGCCGCCGAATTGTGGAGCATCGCCGAAGCTGTGAACAGTGCCGTTGTTGGTCGACAGCATGTAGCCGTTTCCTGTTGCCGTGCGAGCAACACCCGTTACCGTCGCGTTGATGTTCGACGCAGGGAGACTGCCGAGGAACGGCGCGTCGCCGTACGCGAAGATTCCGCCGTCGGCCGCCGCGAGCACATAACCGTGGCCCGACGGAGTTGCCGAGATTCCGACAACCGGCTGCCTGAGCGAAATGCTGCCGGTCGACCCATAGAACTGCGCGTCTCCGTAAGCAAAGATTCCACCGTCACTCGCGACAAGCCAGTAGCCCTGACCTGTAGGAGTGGGCGCCATGCCGACAATCGGCTTGTTGAGCGGTCGCCCGCCCATCGACCCATAGAACTGCGCGACTC
>JBBSGY010000132.1:0-6841 GCA_038253645.1 Acidimicrobiales bacterium | reverse complement strand
TGTCGCAACCTTATGCAACGGTGGCGCTCACGATCAGTAGCGTGCAAGGCGAACCCGGCGTCATCAGTGTCACGGGCGATGAGGTGAGTCTGCTGCCCGAAAACTATCTCATCGAGTACGACATCCAGATCGATACGAATGCCGTCGGTGTTCGCAGTGTGCGATACGACTCGGCCGGTGGCAGCAGCTCGAGTCAGCTGGAACACGCCTGTAACGTCACCTAGCGACATCGGGCGGCTATGTCCTCTGCGCGCAGTCGATGAGCGCAGGTGCGCAATGTCGAATCGACAACGCTCACATTCGTTCCATGCAGAGCATCGGGTCGACACTTTTCTTCACCGGGTCGATCTGACCACGCGCCTGCCCCGATCGTCGATGCGGTGAAAGCGTCCAAGCGAGTCGGACGAGCTTCGATCTCGCGATCACGGTAGGTTTCGTAGGAGCGATGCCTGTTCAACGCCGTTCGAATATTGGGCGCTCCACAGGAATGGCAGATTTGTGAGTCTTGTGCGATGCTGCGTTACCGCGTCGGAAGAATAAACCGATCGCCCGCCATTGTCGGCGATTGCGCTCACGCTTTAGGCGGTTCCACTCACTCTGTCGTCCGGTCCACGACTCAAGCCGAGTCTGTTTGCCAGCTTCCTGATGTGCCTTCTTACGCTTGCGTATTGTTGTATAGGCGGCACCGCCTATTGCGCCTGCGATTAAGTCCTCGATCACTTACTTGCTCGTCACCGTTCCCCCAGAACGCGCCCGATGGCGACGCAACACCCACACAAGCGTCACGACTGGTGAGACTGCCAGCATCGCCATCATTAAGTATGCGATGCCCCTCCCAACCATCTCACCCCCGATGGCCGCTCCCAATCCGAAGATCACAATGATTGTCGTACCAAGAACTCCGAAGATCCAGGCTGTGATCACGCCAAGGCGGCTCATAGCGGAGGTAGTAGTTGTCGTCATGACTTCCATGGTTGGCACGGAGCGCGAGACGGGTCAACAGGTGAGGCGAAACTATTGATTGCCTGGAAACGAAGACAAAGTTTTCAGCTGCGACCCCGTCGGTTGCGATCAAGGTCGGACGACACCTGCGCTTCAAGAGCGAAACGTACCCGCATGGATGACAGCCGCCGGTCCCAGACTTCGGAATAGACACCCCCTCCATATGGCGAGGTATAACGAAAAGGAGCCAGTTCGCCCTGACATGGCTGCCTTTTGTCTCAATCCTTCTGACCTAGATCCGTGAGTTAAGGCCAGTGCTGGTGGCTTTGGACTCGAAAGCGAACGTTTGGAAGTATTGGTTTGTCGCAACCTTATGCAACGGTGCCGAACGTCAATTCCATCGGCAACCGGGTCGCCCAGGTGGTCAGAGAATACGTGGAACCGGGCTTGGTGCTCGCGGTACGTTCGCTCAAGACGAGAGACGGCTTCGAGTTCTCCGGACCCGTCGTGATTGTCGTCGGCGATGACCAAGACCTAAAAAATACTGGTGACGCGCTCGAAATGAGGGAAATGCTGGGCTCCGGCCCGGGTCAAGTGCGTGCTGTCGTAACAGTCGAGTCCGTGGAAATACTTTTGCAGCACGTCGTAGTTGTGAACAACGTGCCGAGCACAGGCGGTCCGGACCTGGATGGTCGCATCGCAGTAGTCGACGGCGACACCGAAATGTTTGTCGACATGACGCGACTCCTCGAAGCTCTCGGCGCGTTTAGACCGGGTGACGCTCAAATCAAGTCAGTTGTGAACGCGCAAACAGCTGCCGAGTCAGCCACGGTGACCGCGAGAGACCTCAGTCTCCTGGCCGAACCTACGGCTCCCAGAGGCGGACCAACTGACAAGCAAATTCGATTGTTTGCAGGAAAGTTCGGGCTCGAAGCAGTACGCGGTCTACCCAACGCCGGACGTGCTTTGTCCTCGCTGGGGGCTAGAACAACTCGACCGACCTGCGTATCAAGCACGCCGGCCTCAGTGAGGCAAAAGACGTTTCGTCAGTCGAGTCGAGTAATCCGCTCAGTGAGAGGCTCTCGTCCCCTGCTAGTCGCCGGTCAAGGCACTCGACGTCGGTCTCTGCAACCAGCCGAATCGTCAAGTCCTCCACCTCGTGAAAAGATAGTTCGCGACGGCGTGTTCGGCCGATTGCCCTGACGCGGTAGGCAAGTAGTCTCACTTGTCGTGCCAAAGTTCTATGTAACCACGCCGATTTACTACGGAACCGACGTTCCGCATATCGGCCATGCCTACACAACCGTCATCGGCGATGCCCTGGCTCGCTGGCACCGCTTGCTTGGTGACGACACCTTCTACCTAACCGGCACAGATGAGCACGGCCTCAAGATGCAGCGCGCTGCCGAGAAGAACGGTGAGACGCCCCGTGAGCTCGCCGATCGCACCAGCGTCCGCTATCGCGAAGCCTGGGATGCCCTCGACATTCAATACGACGACTTCATCCGCACTACCGAAGAGCGTCACTACAAAGCCGTAAGCAAATTTTTGCAGGCCGTCTACGACGCAGGTGATATCGAACTGCGCACGTACGCAGGTCTTTATTGCGTGTCATGTGAGGCTTATTACACAGAGGACGAAGCGGTCGACGACAAGTGCCCGATTCACCACAACCCGATTGAACATATGGAAGAAGAAAACTACTTCTTTCTTCTAAGTCGCTACTCTCAAAAACTCGTCGACTGGATTGCGGAAAATCCCACCTGCATACAGCCCGAGTCCCGCAAGAACGAAGTGCTCGGCTTCATCAAGACCGGCCTTGAGGACATTTCGATCAGTCGAAGCTCGTTCAGTTGGGGAGTCCCGATTCCGTGGGATCCCAAGCACGTTGCCTGGGTTTGGTTCGACGCGCTGCCCAACTACATCACCGCTGCCGGTTACGGCGCTGATGACGAGAGTTTCAACAAGTGGTGGCCGGTTGATCATCACCTGATCGGCAAAGACATTCTGCGTTTCCACGCTGTGTTCTGGCCAGCGATGTTGATGAGCGCCGGAATCACACCGCCGGCGCACATAAGTGCACATGGCTGGCTGCTCCTTGGTGGCGAAAAAATGTCAAAAACTCGCCTAAACCAGCTGTTTCCGGCTGATCTTGCGCGCGACTACGGAGTGGACGGTCTTCGCTATTACCTCTTGCGAGAAACAACATTTGGGGCCGACGGAGATCTCAGCGAAGAACACATCGTGCAGCGTCACAACACAGATCTCGCGAACAACCTTGGAAACCTCCTCGCTCGTGTCACAAAAGTGGTGCAGAAGAAATGTAACGGCGTCGGTCCAGCACCTACCGCGGAGTCGCCGTTGCGCCATGTCGCGCTCGAGTCTTACGAGAAGGCAAGCGCGGCTTGGGAGATCGTTCGCACGAACGACGCGCTTGAAGCAACGTGGCAACTGATACGCGAAACAAACTCCATGCTCGAACAACACGAGCCCTGGAAAGCAGAACCTGGTCCGTTGGTTGATGCGGTTATGGGCAACGCGCTCGAAGCATTGCGAATCGTCGCGGTTCTTGCGTCGCCTGCAATTCCACGATCAGCACAAGAGGTCTGGCGACGCCTTGGCCTACCGGGTGAGGTCACCGACCAACGCCTGCCCGGTGCCGCGGAATGGGGCGGCTACCCCGGCAACCTTGAATTAGTGCCGGGTGACCCGCTCTTCCCCCGCAAGTGATCTCCTGGTTCGATTCTCATTGTCACCTGCAATGGGACGAGGTGGACGAGGGCGCCGTTGAGCGTGCGCGAAACGCCGGCGTTGAACGAATGGTCTGTGTGGGGACCGACCTCAAGACCTCACGTGAGGCAATTGCGATCGCTGAGAGCTCGCCGGGCGTATACGCAGCGATCGGTCTTCACCCACATGATGCGAAGAACGGTGTGAAAGACATTGAGTTGCTCGCGAATGAATTAACTGAAAATCAAATGTCCTTGCTTGTCGGAATAGGAGAGACCGGTCTTGACTATTTCTACGAACATTCTTCAAAAGAAATTCAGCGAGATGTCTTTGCATTCCAAATCGATTTAGCGAAACGTTTCGACCGCTCTTTGATCATTCACACGCGCGATGCGTGGGATGAAACATTCGAAATACTCCGTTCGGTTGGTATTCCACCGCGGACTGTGGTTCATTGCTTTACCGGTGGAAAGCAAGAAGCTGAAATGGCCCTTGACCTGGGTGTTTACCTATCGTTCAGCGGAATTGTGACGTTCAAAAAATCAACAGAAGTGCAGGAAGCGGCCACTTTTTGCCCCCTTGATCGCCTCATAGTTGAAACTGACTCTCCATTTCTCACGCCTGTTCCACACCGTGGTAGACCAAATGAGCCGTCAAACGTCGGCGTAATTGGATCATTTATTTCGGAGCTGAAGAAGCTGCGAGTAGAAGAGTTTGCGACAAGGGTTACAACAAATACAGAGCAACTGTTCAACTTGTAAAACCTTTTAATTGCAAGTGTGATGCCACACAAATAGTGCATCCCATTTACAAGTAATTGAGAGGTCCGAAGAATCACCCGGAGGGCTAAGTCCTGATTTCAGGAACAAAGCGGAACCGGGCTCGACGCCTCGTCACCACCCTTAGCGGAGTGGTTGCTGTGGCGCTTGGGTTCGTGTTCCTACAACTTGGAGTATTCGGTAGCGGCACACCTGTCTTGGCTGACAGGGCAGCACAGGATGCGGGTGCAACTCAGCTCGCATCTGCTGACACCAGAAGCGGCGAGGCGACAGCCAGCCGTGGAAGTGGGCGCACGCCTGACGCAGCAGCCGCAACGGCTGAGGCAGCGCGAACGCCTGCGCTGGTCGCGTCTGCGGATGAGCCGAACCCAACGACAACATCGACAACGGTTGTGCCGGCAACGACAACGACGGCTGCACCGAAGCCTAACCCTGCGCCGCCCGCTGAAATGCCCAAGGCAACAGCGCCGGTGCCAAAGCCCGCGGTAAGTGACGCCGGACCGATTGGTGACGACGTGTGGCGCAAGCTTGCAAACTGCGAAGCAGGTGGAAGAAATGACGCCGGCGCTCCGTATTACGGCTACTTCCTATTCAGTGCGCAAACGTGGCATGCGGTTGGTGGTTCAGGTTTGCCGAGCGACAACGATTACGAAACACAGAAGTCGTTTGCACAAAAACTGCAAGTACATTCTGGCTGGGGCCAATGGCCGGTTTGTTCAAAGAAGATCGGCGCGGCATAGACGTTGCGACGCTTCATCCGAATATCGGTGCGACGTGTTGGTTCAATCGCGTTTGTTGCCGTCGCGGCACTCGTGATTGCCGCCGTCTCTGACGGCGTTGTTGGTGGCGGAACCAACACGTCGACGAAACAACTTGCGAGTGCGGACAATCGCCGCAGCGAGAAAACGGCAAGTCGTGGCAGCGCGCGTACCCCTGATTTTGGACAAGCCGTCGCTTCCGCAGACGAATCAAACCCGACTACTACAACGACAACTGCAGCACCCGTAGTTGTGGCGGTAACATCGCCGCCGTCAACAACGACATCAACGACGCCGCCGCCGGCACCGACAACGAAAGTTCCGGCGCCGAAAGCGGCAGCCACTCCTTCAGGCGGCGGCAACTCACAATCCGGCGGCGCCTCGTATTACAGCTTCAAGCGCGGCGGTTGCGCTCACAGGACAATCCCGAAGGGCACAGTCGTCACTGTGACAAACACGGCGAACGGCAAGACAACAACGTGTGTAGTCAATGACCGTGGCCCATTTGTCGGCGGACGAATCATCGATTTGGACACAAGTGTGTTCACACAGGTCGCGAGCACGAGCGCGGGCGTATTCAACGCCCACATCACCTGGTAGCCGCCGCAAACCTCCTACGAATGCGTGCGGCAGCCCTACGAAATCGGCTGCCTTGTGCACACAGCTTGCGAGTGGCGGCGTCGGTAACTGCTAATAACGGCGGTAATGACGCATTCCCGTTCCAGATTGGTCGAGCTTCTGGATGAACATGAGATCAGGCTCAGCCGCGCGCTGGGACAAAACTTCGTCGGCGACGCCAATACGGTGCGCCGTATCGCCCGAATGGCCGCTGTAGGCCCGGGAGACGCCGTTATCGACGTTGGAGCGGGCTTTGGGTCACTTACACTTGCTTTGGCGGAAACAGGGGCGTCTGTGACGGCTGTTGAGCTCGATAAGCGGGTAGCGACTGTCCTGCGCCGTGAAGTAGAGCCGCTGGGAGTGAAGGTTATAGAGGGCGACGCCTTGAGCCTTGACTGGAACGACGTTGTCGTGCCGGGCAAAACTGCAACACTTGTCGCGAATCTGCCGTACAACGTCGGCACTCACATAGTGACGCGGGTGCTTGACCGCGTGCCTGCAGTCACTCGGCTCGTTGTCATGTTGCAAAAAGAAGTTGCGCAGCGGTTGGTCGCACGCGTTGGTGATCACGCTTACGGATCGTTGTCCGTAAAGATTCGCTATCACGCCGACGCGAAGATGCTCGGCAATGTCCCGCCGACGGTCTTTGTTCCGAAGCCTGATGTCGAGTCGTCAATTGTCGAGATCCAGCGTCTCGATAAACCGCGCGTTGATGTTGATCATGCGGCGTTATTCGCATTGGTCGAGCGCGGGTTTGCCCAACGGAGAAAGATGTTGCGTGGTGTTCTCGGTAAGGCAGTCGCGCCCGAAGCGTTCGCGTGTGCCGGCATTGAACCGACCGCGCGTGCGGAGGAACTTGACGTTGTTGATTGGGGACGGCTTGTGGAATGCGCTTCTGGCTAATGGAATGCACTTCTTGCTAATGGAATGCACTTCTTGCTAATGGAATGCGCGTCCGGCTGATTTGGGCGAGACTCGACTGATGCACACAACAGAAGTCGCTTCCGCAAAGCT
>JBBSGY010000131.1:0-6891 GCA_038253645.1 Acidimicrobiales bacterium | reverse complement strand
GCTTTCAAAGACCGACAGCCAGTTGTTCGGCGGGCCGTCGATCGGACTCCAGATGTACCAATCCGGATGCTCGCGAAACCAAGGGTGTTCGACTGAAGTGTGGGCGGGAACGACATCGAGCAGAACCTCGAGATTCAACCGATGCGCCTCGTTGGTGAGAGCTCAAAAGTCTTCGATAGTGCCGAACACGGGATCAACATTCATGTAGTCCGACACGTCGTATCCGAAGTCCGCGTTCGGAGAAACGAATATCGGGGACATCCAGATAGCGTCAACGCCAAGATCGGCGATGTATCCGAGCCTGCTTGTGATGCCCGGCAGATCACCGATGCCATCCCCATTGCTGTCTTGAAACGAGCGGGGATAGATCTGGTACACCACCGCATTACGACGGCCGCCGTGCGAAACATTTGTCACACCAGAACAATTACACGCAATGGCAACTGCCTCAGCAAGACCCGGCATTTCATGAGCTGTGAGTGCCTATATGGCACCTGTAGCTCATGAAATGGGGCGTGGGCACGCCGCGCACTTGGGGTTAGCTGCGGAAAAGAAATTCGGCTTCATCATCATCAACTAAGTGCGCCACGTCGTCGGCCAGCACAGGATTATTTTCGAGCAGTGGGTCTGCGTCGATTATCTCGAATGCGATCTCTCTTGCCTTACGCACCAGCTCGCGGTCGCGCTTCTTCAACGTTGCGAGCTTCAAGTCGCTGCGTCCCGATTGGCGTGCACCGAGGATGCTTCCGGCACCGCGCAATTCGAGGTCGACATCAGCGAGTTCGAATCCATCCGTCGTCCGCTCGACAGCGAGTAGACGCTCTTCGGACTCTTCGGAAACATCGCCGAGCAGGAAACAATATGAATCGTTTGCGGCACGTCCGACACGGCCACGCAACTGATGGAGCTGTGCAATACCGAATCGTGCAGAGTCTTCAATAACCATCACGGTTGCATTCGGAACGTCAACACCCACTTCGACAACCGTTGTTGCGACCAAAACATCGAGCTCACCGGCGCGAAACGCGTTCATCACGGTTTCTTTGTCGTTGGCGTGCATTTGACCGTGCAACAACCCGAGACGCAGACCTTTCAACTCTTCTTCACCGAGACGTTCGAACTCCGCGGTTGCTGATTTTGACTGAATCTTGTCTGACTCTTCAACGAGTGGGCAGACAACGTACGCCTGGCGTCCGGCTTCCACTTCAGCACGCAAACGTTTCCATGCAACTTGCTCCAACATGTCATCGCGTGCCCAAGTTGTTTTGATCGGCGTGCGACCAGGAGGCATCCCGTCGAGAATGCTCACGTCAAGATCGCCATATACGGTCATTGCCGCGGTGCGAGGAATCGGGGTTGCGGTCATCACGAGAACGTCGGGAACCGTTTCGCCACTCCCTTTCTCCCGCAGCACCGACCGCTGTTCAACTCCGAAGCGGTGCTGCTCGTCAATTACGACCGCGGCGAGCGAGTGAAACTCGACTGCTTCTGTGAGCAAGGCATGCGTGCCGATGAGTACGTCCACTTCACCCGAACGGAGTCCGGCGTGCAGCACCTTACGTTCCGATGCAGTTGTACGGTTGGTGAGCAACGCAACCTTCACAGGTCGTTCGGACAACAGGGAGGTTGTGTCGGTGACGGTCAGACCCTCCAGCAACGCTTTGACATTCACGAAGTGCTGCTCGGCAAGCACGGCAGTCGGCGCCATGAGCGCACCTTGATGACCGCCTTGAACGGCTGTCAAGAGCGCTGCAACTGCAACGATCGTCTTCCCGGAACCAACGTCACCTTGTAGAAGCCGATGCATTGGCAATGAACGTGCCATGTCGTTGGCAATTTCGTCGATCACCCGTTGCTGAGCGCCGGTCAAAGGGAACGGCAGCGTGTCAAAAAAGCGCTTCGACAGGTCTCCACTGATTTGATGCGCGATTCCGCGCGACTCACGCTCGATCGCACGCTTGCGCAACACGAGAAGCGTCTGCAGACGCAAAAGCTCATCGAAGGCAAGACGCTTGCGTGCCGAATACGCCATCTCGATCTCTTCAGGTGCATGTACTTGGCGCATCGCCCAACCCCGCGCGACCACCCCTACGTCATTGCGAAATTTTTCGTTCAGCGGATCCGCCAGGTCGCCGGCGTGCTTCAGTGCTTCTTGGATCCAATTCGCGATCTCTCGCGTCGAGAGCCCCGCCTTCTCGGACTGCGGATAGACCGGCACAACGCGGCCGGTCTGGTCGCCGACAAGATCAACAAGTGGATTCGTCATCTGACGTTTGCCTCGATATACGTCGACCTTGCCGAAGAACACAGCTTGCTCGCCGGACAGCAATTGCTTGGTTCGCCACGGTTGGTTGAAGAACGTGATCGAAAGCGTTCCACTGACGTCACTCACTTGCGCCTCAACGAGTGCGCGGCCATTGCGGGTACGGCGCCCGGCCACCTTGTCGACTTCGGCAAGTACGAGCGCTTCCTCGCCTGGAACAAGGTCGGTGATGTGACGTTGCTTGGAGCGGTCGATGTAGCGGCGGGGATAGTGAAACAGCAGATCGAGAACAGAGTTCACGCCGACTTGCGCGAGCGAATCGACCTTCTTCGCGCTAACGCCGTCGAGGTCGCCGACAGGAATCTCGGCAAGCTTGCTGAGCAGACGGTTCATTCGACGCCGATGAGGTACGGATACAACGGTTGACCGCCGGAGTGAACTTCGACTTCTATATGTTCGCGGTGTTGTGCAATCCAGTCCCGTAACGCAGCCGTTGCTTCGGGCATCGAACCTTGGCCTTCGATCACAGTGAGAAGCTCGTGATCATCACCGGTGAGCGTTTCGACGATTCCGCGTAGCGCGTCGACAAGTGTTGCAGCAACGACCGAGATTCCGTCGGGGCCGATGCCGATCCAATCGTCTGCTTTTACCGCACCTGCGTCGCTGTGTGCATCGCGCACTGCCTGGGTGACCTCGCCGCAAACGCATCGCTCAGCGGCTGCAGACATTTCGGCGACATTGTCGGCCAGCGCGACCGACGAGTCGTACGACACCAATGTCGAAAGTCCCTGCACCACGCTTGTTGTCGGAACGACTGAGACACTTTTCGGCGTCAACTTGTCGAGCTGCATCGCAGCCGCGTGCACGTTTTTGTTATTGGGCAATACAACGACGTTTTCGGACGGCGCTGCTTCAACGGCTGCGAGGAGCTCGGCAACCGAAGGGTTTGCACTTTGACCGCCGGCAACAATTTGTTGCACGCCCATGGAACGATATGTCCGTTCGAGTCCATTCCCCACAACGACCGCAACGACTGCGGTCTCGACCGGCTCATGGTACGCACCGTTCTCCGCTCCCACCTGTTCCATCAAGTCGGTGACACGGATCTGACGCGGGCGTCCGTAATCGAGGGCAAGTTCAATCGAGTCGCCGATCGAGTCGCTGTGAATGTGGCAATTCCAGATTCCGTCGCCACCAACGACAACAATCGAATCGCCGACGTTTCCCCACGCCTTACGAAATTCGGAAATGCGCGTATCGTCGCCCTCGAGCAGGAACATCACCTCATAGCGCAGCCCACCAATGTAGCGCAGCTCGCCGATGTTGTGATGCTCGATGTTCGCAAGGTCGGGCTCGTCATCAGGACCATCCAACGCGCCGGGAATCGGCTCGCCGGTTGCGACATAACGCAGAGCGTCAACGAATAAGAGGAATCCGCTACCGCCTGCATCAACAACGCCCGCCTGTTTGAGAACGGGCAAAAGGTCGGGCGTGCGCGCAAGCGCATCCGCGGCGGCATCGCTAACGTGTTCTAGCTGCTCTTTGAGCTTGTGACCTTCGTCGGCTGACTTGCGCGCAGCGACTGCCGCCGCAGTGACGACGGTAAGAATGGTGCCCTCGACGGGCTTGAGCACGGCCTCGTAAGCGGAGCTACGCGCACGTTCGAGCGCATCGGCAACTTCATGTGGGCCAACCGTGGTCTTCTCTTTCAGCGACTCGGCCATGCCACGCAGCACCTGAGCGAGGATGGCTCCGGAGTTGCCCCGGGCGCCCATCGTCGCCCCACGGCTGATGGCCTTGGTGATCGAACCCATGTCATCGACCACGGCATTCTTGAGCTCCGCCATCACTGATTGGACCGTCAGTGACATGTTGGTTCCGGTGTCGCCATCCGGGACGGGGTAGACGTTGAGGCGGTCGATTCCCTTGCGTCGAAGCCGCAGCGCCTCGCCGTAATGATGCAGGACATCTCTGACCTGCGACGCTTTCAGGGTCTCGCTGATTGTCACGATCGGGCCGGGGGACTCACTCATTGTCTACCGATGGTAATCTCAGACCGATCCGTCTTTGGATTGCTAAGGTTCGCGTCCCTGTGCGCCCGGCGTTGTGGGCGGCAAAAGCGGGTCAATGGAGAGGTTCGACTGACAATGGCAGCGGTTTGTGACGTATGTGGCAAGGGCCCGTCCTGGGGTATGAATGTCAGCCACTCACACCGGCGTACAAAGCGTCGCTGGAACCCCAACATCCAAAAGATCCGTGCAATCGTCGCCGGTTCGCCCAAGCGCGTCAACGCATGCACGTCGTGCATCCGTGCCGGCAAGGTCCAAAAGGCTGCGCACAGCTAGTGCTCCCTCGCTAAAGGTGCAGGGCGTAGTCAAGGCGTTCGACCCGGAGACGGGATTCGGCAGTGTGTTGGCAGAACCGCAGCTCGCTGAAATCGAGCTAGCCGAAAACGCTCTCGAAGGCACAATCTTTCGCTTCCTCCGTCAAGGCCAGCGTCTCAACTTTGATCTTGACGAGCACGGCCACGCGGTCAAATTGCATTTTGGCTCCGAGCCCGACATGGCCACGCCCACTCAGCTTTAGTTCGCCGTGAGATTCGAGATCGCGTCCGCGACGTCTGCCCAGACTTCCGGCGCCATGTTGTGACCCATTCCACGGATTATGAGCGCCGCCGCATTGGGAATTGCGTTCGCAGTCGCATTTCCTCCGCTCACGTCGATGACCGGGTCGTCTGTTCCATGCACGATCAGCGTCGGCACATCGAGAGCCTGCAGCTGCTCCGTTCGGTCAGGTGCGGCAATAGCGGCTGCGAGATGGCGCAATCGCCCGGCGGGATAATGCGCACGGTCATACATGCGCCCTACAAGTGCACGAACACGAACCTCATCGAAATCGAACCGGTTCCCGTACTGCACGCGCCGGGTCGCAACATGGGCTTCGATCGCGACTTGCCGGTCGATCGAAGTACGACGCTTGTCCGTAAGCAGACGGGCCTCGCGAGCCTTTCCGACTGAAGGGTCACCGGTTGTCGACGAAACCGACGTCATCGTCAAAACGCGCTCTGGATGCCGGATCGCAAGGCTTTGCGCGATCATCCCGCCCAGGGACTGACCAACGACGTGTGCAGCATCGACACCGAGCTCGGTCAGCAAATCGGCCGCGTCATCGGCCATGTCATCAACGGTATACGGGACGTTCGACAAATGGCCTGACGCAATGTCAACGGCGTCGAGCGCGGACGCGTGTTCCAGATATTCACTCAATCCGGAATCACGAAGGTCGTAACGGATAACCCGAAATCCACGCTCGACGAGCAGAGCGCAAAATGGATCGTCCCACTCGATACCCTGACCGTTCACGCCCGGAATCAAAAACAGCGGCGACCCCATTGGCTCATTGAGAATTGGCTCATTGAGAATTGGCTCATTGAGAACTGGCTCACCGAGAAGCTCGTACCAGTGCATGAGTCCGTTGGCTTTGGCCGTAGGGCTCAACTCTTGTCGAGGAGTTCTTGCTTTGTTTTTGCAAACTCCTCCTCGGAGAGAACGCCACGATCACGAAGTTGCGCGAGCTTCTCGAGCTGTTCGGGAAGCGAGAGCGCGCCACTTCCACCGCCGCCGTCACCGGCGTTGTTGTCACGGTCGGCAAGGTCGGCTTGACGGTAGATGAGATTCTGCAACTTTTCAGGCTTCTCGACATCCGTGAAACGTTGATGCCCATTCTCGCCGGCAGACTCGACGACGATGTCTCCAGTACCCAAAATCCGTTCCTTCAATGTCTGGTGAAAGGAGATGTTTGTAATGCGGTCGAGCGGAATCTCAATGCCGTGCTTCGCGATAATGCCCGTGCGCTCAACTAAGCGGTCGGTGGTCAACACAAAGTTTGTCGTACGCCACCGCAAAAATCTTCCGAGCGATCCAATTGCAACGACGAGAATGCATATGAAGCCGATCAAGACAAGCACTGGTTGAATGATTGCCATGATTATTGTTGCCACTACGGCAAGCGAAATCATGGCCATGGCACCCAACATGTACGACCAATGTGGAACGCTGTCGACAAGAATCTTTTCGCCTTGGTTGAGCAGAGCAGTCGGATAACCCATTAATCAGAGCGTAACGCTGAACGGCATTCCACCGCACCTCGTATCAGCTGAGCTTGCCCGCTATTGTTCCGGCTGAGCGCAGCGCGCTGCCATCGGCGCCCGCATTCGTCCACTGTCGAGACGGGCGCGCACGCGCTTCGCTCAGGCAGTCCTCGAGAAGCGTCGTCATCGGAATGACCGGATTGACCCATAAATGCTTGCCCAGCGAGCCGGGAATCGTGTTGATTTCGTTGACGAACAGTTGGTCGCCGTCCATCAGAAAGTCGAGACGCTGCAGGCCACGTGCATTCGTCAACTCTCCGACACGGAAAGCAATGCGACAAAGTTCCGACGCAAGCTCCTCGGGAATCTTCGCCGGAATCTCGCGCGGCGAGCTGATCATTCCCTCGCCACCAACGTACTTGTCTTTGTAGTTGTAGATCGTGGCTTGGTCGGTAGAACGAATCGGCTTCTCGATCGCCGACAACTGCGGTTCCGGATACCGGCGAATACCGACATTGAGGTCATAGCTTTGAGGTTT
>JBBSGY010000130.1:0-6987 GCA_038253645.1 Acidimicrobiales bacterium | reverse complement strand
TTCATCAACAAGGACAAGACGACTACTACTGAGTAATTGAACGGCTTATGGCTAGCGAACTGCGAAACTCCGCATCACCCCTCACGGTGATGCGGAGTTTCTCGCGTCTAAGGGTGCGGACCCTAACTGACTGTGACGTTGCCGCTCTGACTGCGGACACGAATACTGCGCTGCGCGGTATCGACATTGTGGGTGTCAACAACGAGCTTGCCGGCCGCCGATGACGCGTCGACCTTGTATTGCTCCTTATCGTTCGGAACATCGATGTTGACAGATCCACTTTTCGTTTCGGCGTCTACGCGAACGGGATCAACTGAAAACGCGCTCGAAATCTCACCACTTTGGGTGCGGGCACTCACATCCAGTGAAGATACTTTCTCGAGGCGTACGCCACCGGATGATGTCTTGATGTCGAGTTTCCCGTAAACGTCTTTCGCCTTGACGTATCCGCTCTTACCGTCGATTGCGAGATCACCGCGCAAGCCGGTTGCAGTGACGTTACGCAAAGCCTTCACTGACACGTCGACACCCGGCGGGATCGCAATGCTGAAATCCGTGCTGCACGGTCCGATATTCAAATCCGGGCACTTTTGCCGGATTTTTAATGTCCCGCTGTCAAAGGTTGATTTGGTCCCTGCTTTACGCCATACATGCTTAGTTCTTGCGTTGACTTCGACTGAGTTGCCTGTCGATGCTGAAAGCTTGACGTCACCAGCCTCAACATCCAGCTCCACTTTTGTCGTCGCAGGATAGGAGTAGTGCGCATCCTCGGATTGCACGACGAGCTTGCTCAGCACACTGACCGCGGCGCCGGCCGACAAAACAAGAATTACAAACATCGTGACCCGTTTTCGCGTGTTGAACCTTGGTTCTTTGATTTCATCGTCTGTTCTCATTCGTGCTCCTCTGTCAAGTCGATCTCGATTGATTCGTCAAGATGCTCTTGACGCCAGTGCTGATAAAGGCGCACAGATCCGAAGGTAAGGAGCGTGAAGCCAATCGTCACCACTACGAGCGCGAATCCGAGCGGCACAACTTCTGTGGAGTACACCTTCATCGGTTTGTTCTTGTAGACGGTGACTCGAATGTGCTCACCGTCGGCGTATCGTTGCGGCGCTGACATATAGGTGGCGTCGTAGTGTTTTCCGCCATGGTCGTATCCGACCTCGCAGGAATGCGCAGAAGTACATGTCTTCACATCGGCATCGGTCTTGAAGTTGTTGCGTTGCAATGTGTCCGTATTGATCAATACGAGGTTCGTGCCCGTCACCAAAATCAATGATCCGGCGATGATGGAAACGATGAAGATTCTGGCTCCGCGTTTCGGTTTCTTTTGTTTCATCGCCGCTCTTTCTATCCGTCTCAGCTATAACCCAAGCAGACAGAAGGAGACGAGATGCGTTACGGCGTGCTTGGAACAGGAATAGTCGGTCAAACGATTGCGACGAAGCTCGTGCAACTAGGCCATCAGGTGATGATGGGATCACGAACGGCCGGTGGCGACAAGGCCAAGAGCTGGGCGGCAAATGCAGGTGATTTGGCGACCGAGGGCACATTTGCCGACGCAGCCGGGTTTGCCGAGACCATCGTCAATGCGACCGCGGGCGGAGCCTCGATAGAAGCTCTCAAGGCTGCCGGAACCGAGAATATCTCGAACAAGGTCCTCATAGATATTGCGAACCCACTGGTGTTCGGTGACAGCGGCATGTCACTGAGCGTCTGCAACACCGACAGCCTCGCCGAGCAGATTCAGCGTGAGTTTCCGCAGGCGCGGGTCGTGAAATCGCTGAACACGATGAGCGCAACTGTCATGACGAGTCCTGCGGCACTAAACGGCGATCACAACGTGTTCGTCGCCGGCAATGATGCGGAGGCGAAATCGGCTGTGGCGATGTTGCTGCAATCTTTTGGCTGGCCGCTGGAGCGAATTATCGATATCGGAGATTCGTCCGGAGCACGGGGGCTCGAGGCATATCTGCTTCTGTGGATCCGGTTGTTCCAAACAACGGGCTCGCCCGACGTCAATATCGCGCTCGTCAAAAAGTCCTGATTTGCATTTGACCGCCTGAGTTCGGTATTCCTAAGTCTGCGTCTGTTCTCCCTGGGCAACGCGCCACCTAGTAGTCCCCACAAAGGCCGGTCAGTTTTGCAGTCGGTTTCGCGCTTTCCCTGGCGCCTTCTAACGGTTCTCTCTGTACTTTTCTTCGCGAGCACGTTCATTGCCGTACACATCAATACCAACTCCAGCGACAAACGCGCGCTAGAAGGCGTCTCCGCACGACCTTCGATCAAAACAACTCCAGATGACGCTGTTCCCCCGACTGCCATAGGCGAAACAACCGTGCCCATCGTTGCCGCTGCATCCGACGACGGCAGGTATACGCCAGAAGTAGCTCATTGGCGCTACTCATACTCGGCTGTCTCGGACGAAAACGCTTGGAGTTTCGCTTACGGCGGGCCATCGGCGGCGTTGCAAAGCGGCGCAGACCTCGCGCAGAGGAATCAGACGAACGCGCCGCAAACGAAAGAGCCGGCTGAACAACCGACCGAACCGGTAGAAGATGTAACGCCTGCGCCAACTTGTGGCGGCAAGGCGGTCACGATCTTCGGCACCCCGGGCAACGATGACATCTTGGGGACGCCCGGCGATGACGTGATTTCGACTGGTGGCGGCAACGACAAGATTGACGGATCGGGCGGCAACGACATCATCTGTGGCGGCCCCGGCGACGACAACATCGACGGGAGCTACGGAACCGACGACATTTACGGTGACAGCGGCAACGACACGATTGCCGGTTCGTTCGACGCAGACGTTGTGCACGGTGGTACAGGAAACGACAACATCACCGGAAGCTACGGAACCGACAAACTGTACGGCGATGCGGGCAACGACACGATCGCGGGTGAATACGACGCTGATTACATCGAAGGTGGCGACGGTAACGACACCATCACTGCGAGCTTTGGCACTGACGAAATTCACGGTGGGGCAGGTGACGACGACATCGACGGCGGACAAGACGCAGATTTGATTTACGGCGATGCAGGTAACGACACGATTATCGGCGACTTCGGCACCGACAAGATCTATGGCGGTGCCGGCAACGACAACATCGATAGTGGTCAAGATGCCGACTACATCGAAGGTGGCGACGGCGACGACACCATCAACGGTGGTTTCGGAGCCGACATCCTGCGCGGCAACGCAGGCACAAACACAATTGACGGTGGCCCCGATACGGACGACTGCATGACCGATTTGGGCACCATGGTCAATTGCGAGACACCCGTAGCTCCCGTCGATAAAACACCTGGCGTTCCACCTGCTCAGTCTGTGGTCGGACCGAAGCCGACCGAGGGCGCCGATGAACGGATCGAGAAGCCCGGTGAACACGACGGCAAGGTCAAGCCGTGCGAAGAAGAGCCGACCATCCCGGACGCGGCCGTCACCTCAGGCGCCAACCCTGAACCGGCCATCACCACCACCTAAACAGTTCATCAAATTCGGTTGCGACACCGACCCCGAAAAAGGGCTTTCACTTCAGCAGAGTGGAAGCCCTTTTTCTTTTGCCCCCGGTTGCGATGGGTTTCGCTGTCTCAGGGTCCTTGTAGTTTCTTGTGTCATGAAGTTCGGTCCTGCAGTCCTTGGTCGCGGAGTCGTTCTGGGACCTGACCAAAAAGTGCCGGACGAGTTCAGTGGAGCGCCGGTTGTCAGTGTCGATGATGAGTCGCTTCGCGCACCCAGCCAAACAGTTGCACGACTGCACGGGCAATGGGTTCGCCGCGAGCCCGTTGTCGTACGCCTGCAGGTCGGTGCCGCAGCACTAAAGACGGCGTCACGCGAAGTGGAGGAACGTGAGCCTTGGGTCGTAGGTACGAGCTTTCTCTTCGATCGCCAGCGCCTCCATTTTCTCGTTTGGAACAACAACTGGGACATGCGCAACGGCGAGCCGATCTGGTGGTGGGCAAAGAAGGCGATTGCCCTCGGCGCGTCCGCGGACGCGTCAGCGGACGTTGTCTTGCCTGATGGCAGAGCTGTTTACTGCGACGGCGGCCCGGCGATGCCGATGCCACTCACTGTTCTTCCGTATGCAGCCATAGAGAACAAGTCCCTGCGTGTATTGGAGTCCGGCGCGTCCGCGGACGCGCTCGCACCAGACCAACGCGAAGCCGTTGAACATGCCGGTGGAGCCGCGCGGATCATTGCTCCTGCGGGTTCCGGCAAGACCCGCGTGCTCACGGAGCGGCTTCGGCATGTGCTTTCCGATTGGAATGTCGACCCCTCGACGGTGTGCGCGGTCGCGTACAACACCCGTGCGGCGGCGGAGTTGACCGAGCGCACGGCCGGCTTGCCGGCCCACATCCGCACGCTCAACTCCCTTGCGCTCGCGATTGTCAATGGCACGGGCGGCTTTGCGCGCTCGGCCTTGGAGTCGCGCCCGCGCGAAGTAATCGGCGAGCGCGACGTGCGCAGCATCTTGCAGGGCATCGTGACCGTTCCCCGGCGAACCAACACCGACCCGATGGCGAGCTGGATCGAAGCACTGTCGGCCGTGCGTTTGGGGCTGCGGGCGCCGGCGACGACCGAAGAAGACTGGGGCGACCTCACGGACTTCCCCCTGGCATTCGAGCAATACCGTGCGTACCTCAACGGCCGCTCGTTGCTCGACTTCGACGAGCAGATCTATCGGGCAATCGAAATTCTTCTTCGCGATCCGGACGCACGTGCGACAGCGCAACGGCGCTGCCGAATGCTGCTGGTCGACGAGTTTCAAGACTTGACACCCGCTCACCTCCTGATGTTGCGGATTCTCGCTTCGCCGGCTCTCGACGTGTTCGGCGTCGGTGATGATGACCAGGTCATCTATGGCTACGCCGGTGCCGACCCCGACTTTCTCGTGGCGTTCGACAAGTGGTTTCCCGGAGCCGGGCACCACGCGCTCGAAGTCAACTACCGCTGTCCTCCGGCGGTCGTCACAGCGGCAGCGAACACCCTTACCCGCAACGCCGTTCGAGTCGCGAAACAAATCCGTTCGCACCCCGAGCGCACGGCATCCGAGACCGACCTGGCGATCGTGCGCGTTCCGGCAAAACATTTGACCGAGACGGCAACCGAAACAATCAGCGAATGGATACGTGAAGGCTGCACACCTTCTTCGATAGCGGTGCTGACCAGGGTAAATGTGACGCTGCTGCCGGTTCAGGTCCTTCTTGGTGAAGCGGGTATCGAGCACAGCTCACCAGTCGACGAATCGGTACTCGAACGCACCGGCATGCGTACCGCACTTGCCTACTTGCGCATTGGCCTTTCACCCGATTCGATTCTGCATTCCGACATCGTCGACACCGTGCGCCGGCCCAGTCGCAAGATCGCGCGTAACGTCGTCGAAATGATGACGAAGCGGCCTCGCACGTCACTCGAATCGCTTCGCAATCTTTCGTTGTCGCTGACAGGTAATGACGGCGATCGTGTCGGCGACTACGTGAGCGATTTACATGCCGTCGTCGGTGCACTTCTAACCGGCGGCACCGAAGCCGCGCTTGCGACGATTCGTGATGAGATCGGCCTCGGCGAAACGATGGACACGCTCGACGGTTCACGCAGCCAGGTAGATCGCTCGGCCCACGGAGATGATCTTGCGGCGCTTGCCGGCGTTGCGCACTTACACCCAGAGCCCAAGACATTCGAGCCATGGCTGCGATCTGTACTCGGCAAACGCACGGAAGGCGGTAGCGGAATCGAGCTGTCGACAGTTCACCGGGTAAAGGGCCGTGAATGGAATCGCGTCATCGTCTTCGATGCGAGCGCCGAGCTGATGCCTCACCGATTGTCAAACGATCTACCCGAGGAACGGCGCGTCTTTCACGTGGCGCTCACTCGATGCCGCGAACGCGTCGTTGTGATTGCTGATGCGGCGAAACCGTCCCGCTTCATTTCAGAGATGGCCGCACCTGGCAAGCCCGAGGCCGTCATGCGGCCCGAGCGCGCCGCGGAGCGGGAACAGAAACCACCGTCGGCCACGAACGTGCGCGCCGAACTCGGCATGGCAGTATCTATCGCCGGAGGCCACGAAGGCACCATCGTGTCGCTCGACGACGCCGGCGTGCTCGTGTCCATTGGGTCGGCAAAAACCCGTGTGCAGTTCGGAACGAGCGTGCGGGTTGCAGGCAAGCAGCAATCTCTCGCCGCACCACGAGCCGAAGGGGCCGAGCGAATCTTTCAGGCGCTACGCGAGTGGCGGGCGTCAACGGCGCGCGAGCTCAAGTTGCCCCCTTATACCGTGCTCCACGACTCGCATTTAGAAGGCATAGCCCAGGCCGCACCCAGTACACTTAACGAACTTTCGAGATGCAAAGGAATCGGGGGCACGAAACTTGAACGCTGGGGCGACGAAATACTCGCCGTAGTAGATCCAGCACGGTAGCGCTGCGATCCGCGATCTTATTGTAGAAAAGACCCGCTCACTCCTCCCTTCGCCGTGCGCGTGCGTTGCCCTTTGCTTCCAACGCTTGGTCAACCGCGCGGCCGGACTTTCTCTCAGCCTTGCGTTTCTCGTGCGGATTGTTTCGCAGATCAAGTGCGGCCGCCTCTTTGCGAAGCGCGCGCCACGATTCGAATCGCGCCGCCGAGACGGTACCGGCTTCGACCGCGGCTTGGACAGCGCAGCCGGGCTCAGACTCGTGCGCGCAGTCGGCAAACCGGCACTGTGACGCCAGATCCGCGAAATCACTGAAAGCAGCGTCGACAGAATGACTGTCCGCCCAGAGACCCATAGCACGCACACCAGGCGTATCAACAAGCACGCCGCCCCCGGGAAGCAAGTGAAGCTCGCGCCGCACCGTGGTGTGACGCCCGCGGCCATCACTTGCACGCACATCGCCGGTCGCGCCGATATCTTCTCCAAGAAGCGCATTGAGCAACGTCGACTTTCCTGCGCCCGATTCGCCGATCATCGTGACGGTTAGATCGCGAGTGCGCTTCTT
>JBBSGY010000129.1:0-7040 GCA_038253645.1 Acidimicrobiales bacterium | reverse complement strand
CGGGATTTTCCACCGATACGAACTTGCCGGCGGGAATCTGGCGTGCTGCTAGTAGTCCGTAGAATTCCGGCTGTGCTGTGAGATTGAGCGCTTTTGCGTCTGCGCTCGTCGGCGCGCACAGTGGCGTGTAGTACTTGTATTGGGGCCGAGGTCCGCCACATTGCGAGATGCTGCCGTGGAAGTTGACACCCGAAACGCCTTCACGTTGCATGAGCAGCGAGAAGTCAATCGACCACAATGCCGACGCAAAGACGTCACTGACGTCTTTGGTTCCTTCACATGACACCGTGTTTGCTTCGTCGACTATGGCCAAAACTTTTGCAAGCTTCGCGTCGGCCGCGTAGCCGACAGCGCTGTTTTGTTGAGAGGTGCGAACTTCTGAAGCCAACATGCCCGCGACGGTGGCCTTCTTCTGTTCACAATTGGTTTGCGGGTAGAGGTGTGCGGTGAGCGCGCTGACGTTGTTGAATTTTGCCTCGCGCTGGGCAAGGAGTTGCGAAAATTTGTGTCTTCCCTGAAAGTCACCACCATAAAACCGGACCTTTGGAACGGCTGCGGAAATAACTTTCAGGTAGTTGGTGTAGTTGTCGATGTACTTGTTGAAGTCGTCGTAATACGCATCGGGCTCGTTACCCACTTCGATTGCCGTGAGCGAGTCCCCAAGAACGTCATGCGCATGGGTTACCTCGTCTGCAGCGCGCACGGGGTCGAACTGCTTGAAGTTGACGCCAAGAATGATTTTCCAGTTGGACTCACGGTACAGTTTCGCGATTCGTTCGAGGTCGGCCGGCGTGATTGTCGACTTCGCCCACGCCGGTGCTTTTTCGGCCTTTGTTGTCCAGAAGCTTTCGTCGGCGGAATTGCCGGCGAAACGAATGGTTCCGGTTCCAAGCGTTTTCAAATACGTTGTGAAGTTGCCGGACGCCAGCCCCGGGCTGGTTGCGTCGCTGACTTCGAGCGATAACCCAACGGCACTTGGGTTGTAAGCAGCGCCGGCCGCTGCGGTCTTTACGTCGATGATCACCTTCGGCTGATCCGCCACCTCGCGCTTAGCGCCCAAAACGGCGTCAGAAGTCAGTGCAATGCCACCGAGCACGGCGACAACAAGAAACGTGATGAGGCCGATAAGAAGAGGTCTGCGTTGGGGGAAGGACGGCATCCGACGAAAAGTAGTGCCTGGGCACTCGCGAAAGAAACTTAGGACCACCAGGACTTTCCTTGCGAGGCAGTGCAGGAGGTTTCGTCACTCATTACGGTTTGCGTCATGGGGCTCAATCATTTTGTGTATTTCGCCGATAGAGCCTGTAGAAGGCAATCATCAGAGGGGGTACCGGAGTGATTCAAGTGCTGTTCGTCGATGATGACGTGACGGTGCTCGAAGAGTTTCGTGATCTCCTTTTCATGTCGGGAATCAGTTGGAGTGTCAGTGTCGCCGGCTCCGGCGCCCAGGCTTTGCAATTTCTCGAAGATACGTATTTCGATGTGATCGTCGCCGACCTGAAAATGCCCGGAATGGATGGCGCTGAGTTGCTCGCGCAGGTTCGCGATCAATACCCCGACGTCATGCGCATCCTCATGTCGGGTAACGCCGATGTGCAGTTCACCGCGCAACTCGTACCACAAGCGCATCAGTTTCTTCTGAAGCCTTTGAACGTTGACATGGTCTACAACTCCGTCGAGCGGGTTAACGTGCTCGGGCGCCGTCTCGCCGATTCTGAGCTGAAATCGACGCTTAGTCAGATTACCGAATTGCCTCGTCCGCCGCAAAGCGTGCTGCGCCTAAACGCGCTGCTCGACAATGCCGACTCTGCCGTTGAGGAAGTTGCCGACGTCGTCGAACAAGACATGGCATTGACTGTAAAGCTGTTTCAGCTCGTCAACTCCGCTTACTACGGCCTTTCGCGAAACATCCAAGAGGTTCGAGAGGCCATCTCTTATCTCGGCATGAACACCGTGCGAAACCTGGCTGTCTCGATCGAAGTGTTCCGAACCGTTTCTGCGACCGCATCGCGTCACGAAGACGTTGTGCAGGAGCTGCATGAACACGGCAACGCGGTTGCGGCTCTTGCCCGCCAGCTGGTTCTTGGTCGTGAGCAAGGCAATGAAGCTTTCGTTGCGGGTCTTTTGCACGATGTTGGTTTACTTGCACTCGTCTCTTACATGCCCGACCAGTTCGAAGAACTACGTCGAGCTACGCAGACAAGCAGCCTCCCATTGTGGGATCTCGAACTCGACATCATTGGCACGAATCACTCGGACATCGGCGCCTATCTGCTCAACTTGTGGGGACTTTCGTTCCCGATCGTCGAGGCGGTTGCGCGTCACCACGATTCGTCATCGATTGCGCAGCGCAAAATGGATCCCGCGCATGCCGTTGGCGTTGCAAGCGCCATCGTGACATCGCAGCGGCAATGGACAGCCCTGCCTTTCAACCACGAGCACCCACTCGACCATGTCTATTTCAAAGAACTCGGAGTTCTAGAGCGCGTCGCCGGCTTAATGGCAGTCGGAGTCGAAACTTCGTGAAAAGCGTCTGTTTTCAAAGAACAATCTTTCGCACTTACGCCCTACCACCCCGGAGGTTCCATCAATGATTCGCGTGCTCTTCGTAGTCGATGATCCTGCATCATTGCTCAGCTTGCGCCACTCGATGGCAAAGCTTGCTCATGAATGGGATCTCAAGTTCTTCGGCGTGGTCGAGGAAGCGCTTGCCTCGATGAGCGAGCGTCCATTCGACGTTGTAGTTGCCGACATGTCGGGCTCGAGCCTCACTGGCTCGGAGCTGCTGGCGCTCGTGCAATACCAGCACCCACGCGTCGTGCGAGTGCTTCTCGCCGGCGACGGTGAAGACAACGCGGTCTCGAAGAGCGCTGGTGTTGCACACCGCATTTTGCGCAAGCCGTGTGACCCGGTTGAACTGCGTTGTGCAATCGAGCGCGTATTTGATCTCGAGCAACGTCTCAATGACCCTGATCTTCAGGCAATGATCGGCGAAGTGGGCGAGCTACCCCGCCCGTCGGCGGCGGTGACGCGACTAAACGATGTCCTTGCATCGGAGGACGCGTCGGTGGACAACATCGCAACGATTATTTCGGACGACATCAATATGACGGCGAAGTTGTTGCAGATTGTGAACTCCGCCTATTACGGACTCGCGCATCACATCACAGAGCCACGCGAGGCAGTTGCGTACCTTGGTCTCAACGCAGTGCGCGACGTTGTAGTTGCAAACGAGATGCTGCGTGCGTTCGAGAGTGTGTCGCCGCCGGTTCAGGCACTCGTCGACGAGCTGCACGAGCACGCAATTGCCGTTGCACACCTTGCTCGCGAGCTCATGACGAACCGCAATCGTGCAAGTGAGGCCTATGTTGCAGCACTTCTGCATGACGTCGGCCTTTTGCTCATCGCGTCCTGTGCACCAGACCGGTTCTTGGAACTCCACGTGCAGACAATGCGTTCGAGTCTGTCGCTGCGTGAAGTTGAGATGGAAGTGATTGGCGCTCACCATTCTGACCTCGGGGCCTTGCTGCTCGACATGTGGGGCCTACCGTCGGAGATCGTGGAAGCAGTTGCCTGCCACTACGACGCCGACACCGTGCCGTCGACCGGCATCGACGCGGTGCACGCTGTGCACATCGCGGACGTTGTCGTCGGCAGCCGTGCCGAGGGAGATTCGCTTCGCTGGAAGTGTGAAGGAGAACTCGATGAGGACTATTTGCGTGAAATGGGCGTCGCTGACCGCATCGAGCCTGTCACCTACGCGTTGGATGTCTAAGAGCCCAACTCCGTCGCCCGTCCCGCTCTAACCCGTTGGAACTGTGTGTAGATGTTGCCCTGGCGGGGCGCGAAACGCACACAGTTCGACAGGGCTGGGAGCGATGGGCTATGGGTCGGATCCGCGCGACCGCGTCGGGCCCGACGGGGGAGGGAGGGGAGCTAATCCTCCGAGCGTTCTCCGGGCATCCAGCCGTCGATGTTTTCCAAGAGGTGGTTGCTGACCGCAAGTGCCTTATCGAATACCTCGCAGAGCAGCTCCTCGCCCTGCATGATCCTTGCCAGCGAGATGGTCCGGCGCGCGACGATTGTGAGCCGCCGTTCGGAGGCATCGGTCGCCGACGCAAACGAGTCGCTGGCTGACACTTCGAGTGGAAGCTCCATGCCTCCGACGCCGGCGAGGTCGATTGCCGTCCGCAGCAGGTCGGGCCCGTTCATTAGCGGGGGAAGTGACCACGTAAACGTCAACGGAAGGTTGAACTGGTCAGGAGGCTCGGCTTCATCAGGCAAAACCATGACGGCATCCTCAAATGCGAGTAATACGCGGGGGTCAACCTCGAGTGCAAGGTGAAGGTCGATGGGCCCGCCACAACCTTCTTCAGGGTGCACATCGACCTCCCAAGCCTGGCGAAGGGAATAGGTCTCGACGAAATGCCGCTCGTCGTGCACGTGGAAGCCGTGGTCAACGGCGTGGTCTTTGAGCTCGGTCACATATCCGGCGACGTCTACAACTGCCATAAGTGAATGAGAGACTACGGCTGATCTGCGACACTGTTCGCCGGTTGCCCGCAAGGGCGCATAGCTCAGTTGGCTAGAGCGCCTCCCTTACAAGGAGGATGTCGGGGGTTCGAGTCCCTCTGCGCCCACCCTTCTATACGGTGGGCGAACCGCGCCTGTTGCACCTGCGGTCGTTTCTTCTGTTGCGGCTGTTGCACCCCTGGCCAGGACTTTTAGGGTCGGCTGAATCGCATGTCGGTTCTCGACGATGATCTGATGTACCAGCGCCGACGCATGTACGCGGGTCGATTCATCCCACCTGTCGCATTGCATCCATCGGCCATCCGGCTTGCCGTGATCTTCACTGCAGTTATGTCGTTGTCGGGACCGCCTGTCTGAGCGCGAGTTTCTTCCATCGTGGGGCCCCGCCAGGCGCTCGCTTCTTCCGGGCCCCCTATTTCGAGGTCACTCCGTTCCCATTGACCGAGAGGGGTGTGCCGGAGTTCCGAGAGAATTCGACATCGTCGTCGAGGCGCTCGGGCCATGTGTTCGGTGCTTCCGGCGTAAGCGATCGAACCGACACCGAACGTCTCGTCCAAAAGGTTGTCGACGTAGACGTTTGACACGAACTTGCCGCGAGAAACGTTCACAACCTCGTCGTACGGGATCTCGCACTTGTTGCATTGCGCGTGCGCAGTTTGAGTGTGGAACCTAGCGCCGTGTGGAAACGAGACGGGCAGACGCCGCTGGCATCCGTCGCGATCACAGACGCGATAGACACCGACCCTTGGTGTTGTGCACGCTTCGGAGTGGAAGGCATCCAGAATGCCGAGTGCCTTGCCGGCGGCCACCGGTGACTTGAACAGGCTCGAAGCAGGAAGATACAAAGTGCCAAGTCTCCAGACGTCGCTAACCAGATGTCTGATTCAAGTTGCTGTTAGCATCGAGCAAGGTGGTTTCCCGAAGATGAGTATCCCGGACCACGCTGCTCTAAGTGGTGCATATTCCTCTTGATTGCATTTCGCGGACGACTGGCAAACCCGCTTGCTGTAAGGCGCGTTGCGTAGTCAGTACCGAATTCTCAAACGCGGCGAGCCGGCTGTTTACTGTTTCGGGACCGGATGTGCCCAGGGTCCTTGCTACTGAGTGACGGATGTCTTTCGGCACCGCGCCCGCAAGAGTGGATTCGCGACCGTGCTCACAATCCGGCAGACTTGCGGTCCGGAATCGCTGATCGCCTGCGTCGTAGTCGATTAGCCGGAAAATCGTCTGAAGGACACCCTTGTTGTCCGACACATAGCGGCCACCAGGGCCGCGACGACGGCAAGTCCCAGCACGTTGAAAGCAGCAAACGTATTCGGCTGATGCGTGATATCAAGAACGCAGGCGCGTCCACGGTGTCTTCGAGCGCACCAGCCGTTTCTTTGGTCCACATGTCCGGTCGGCTGTTGATGACGGCGGGACCTATGGCTGCGAACGGTTGTGAGCCTCTAGACGTCACTCATCGGGTAACAGGCGCGCGATGCCATTGGCGCATGCAGATCGGAAACAATGGACAGCTCGGGTGACCGAATGCGTCCATACTCGGCCGTCGTTGTAGTGCGTGACCTTGTCACCGTGCCCAGTCGAAATTATGCGGGAATATGGGGCAAATGCCTGGACCGTCGCAGCGACGAATATCCGGCCTGTCGATCCGCGCATGTCGGTGATACGAACCCCAATCCGGGTCTCCCCGGTAACCGTTTGCAGATGCAGCGCTGACTCCTATGCCCCCGATTGCAAGGCCTGCCGAAAGTAGTGCCACGCTAAAGAAGAGTATTTTGTTCGGTGGACGCCTTTCTGCTGATCTGATCGAAAACACAGTTTGTCCTTCCCGGGCAACATTTGCCTTACGGCGTTTCACCCAGCTTTCGTCAGCGTTCCTGACACATCACGATTGTGCACACAGCCGGCGCTGTGGCGAAAGAAGCGTCACCAATGCGCAACGCGATCGCACTTGATTTGTAGTACGTCGGTTTACACGCGTTCCAGGAGCTCGGCGCGGCGCCGTGAGCACTCCACCAAGTCACCCCAATGAGCTTGAGCTTGAGCTTGACGGATCGAGTCGAATTTGTGATGTCGTTGGCCCCATGAAAGTCTTGAAGGAACTCGCGTTTCCCAAACCGAGAAGGACCATGGCGACTTCTTCCCCATCTGCTAATGCCAATCGCGTACCATGAGGTCATGAGGCCGTCACCCCCACAGCGTGCAAATTGGTAAAGCAAAAATTCGATCGCTCAGTACAAATGGCCGAGGGCCGGTGTGAAGTACAACGCCTGCGACGAACTGCTCGTCAAGATTGTCTCGAAGCCAGATCAGGTGGCGAGCGTCGTGAGTAGTCGGCGCAGCGGTCGCTTTGATCTCGATGCCGAAAATCTCGCGAGCGGACTTTTCGATCACCAGGTCGATCTCGTTTCGCCTTCCTTGTTTCGTAGATGGAATGACCGTTGTCGACTTGTTTCGATCGCAAGTTCCGGGCGAATCTGTGCCACGACAAAGCTCTCGATGAT
>JBBSGY010000128.1:0-7043 GCA_038253645.1 Acidimicrobiales bacterium | reverse complement strand
CTTGCTGTTCGGCGATCCCACCGCTATCGACTCGTCGGGTCGCGGATTGATGACATTGCAATCCGCCTTTGTTCCCCTGAATGTTGTTGATGTCGTCGAGGCAGAACGGGAATTGAACGTAACCGAAGTCTTGACCGATGCGACTCAGCGTTCTGCCGTCCTGATTGGCGAACCCGGAAGTGGTAAGTCGACTGTTGTCCGATACTTGACGGCCAAGTTCGCTCGCCAGGTGTTCGAGGAACGCGCCGACGGTTCGGTCGATGATTTCAGTACAAGCGATGATTTCAGTACAAGCGATGGTTTCAGTTCAAGCGATGGTTTCAGTTCAAGCGATGGTTTGAATGTGCCGGTCAATGTTCGCCTCGTCGATGTATCTACTGATGGTTCGATGCCGGCAGATATGTGGTCTGGCGTACGGGAGCTTGATGACATCGACGCGATGGTCATTCCGGAGCTCGTAGATTGGCTGACTTATGGCAAGGTGACGGTCTTCTTCGACGGTCTCGATGAGGTAATCGGCGCGAATGTGAAAGCGATTCTTTCGCTGATCGCATCGGTGCGCGCCGCTTACCCGCGATGCCGAATAGTCGTGACATGTCGTACTTACGAGTATCTCATGTCCACTCCGTCGCGAAGACTGCCTTGGCCGACCTTGAGACTCGTGCCCCTTGGTGTCGACGACATGGTCGCGTTTGTCGAACAATGGTGTAACGCATTGGGAGTTGCTCAGGGGAGCGGAGTCTCGGAGCGGCGCAGATACGAGCTTGCCAACTTGTTCAGGACGCGTTCGGAGATTGCGCGGATCGGCGAGATTCCCCTTCTGCTCATGTTTGTGCTGGTCTCTGACCTGCATGAAGCGGACGGCTCGATTTCGTTGGCGACGCTGTACGATAGAATGATTCGGCAGCTTCTGAGTGATTCTTTGGTGTGGCGAACAGAGACGAGGCCAAATACGTCGCCCGATCCATTGCCGGGCGTTGTAGAGGCTGCGGCGCGTGTCGCGTACGCCTTGCATGCGAGCGAGGTTAGTGGCCGAGAGTCACGTGGCATAGACCTGCCGCAAATCGAAGCACCGTTGCATCCCATGCGGTCGCTGGCGACTCCTCACCGGAAGCCTATGTTCGTGCCCGCGAAGCAATGCTTGGTCTCGTATTGCGGGTGACTCGCAGCAATGGTCTACTCGTCGAGCAGAGTACGGGCCGATATGCATTTGTTCATCGCTCACTTCAAGAGCTACTCGCTGGATTGCACGTGCTGACTTGTCTGAGTGAAGCCGACATTGCCGATATGGCAATGAATATGCATTGGCGCGCGTCGCTGCTGCTCGCTGCCCAATCTCGTAGGTATCGCGGCGAAGGAGCCACGCCCCTGACACGTATTGCGCGATCTATCTCGCATCCTGACGGTGACGTGATCATGGCGGGAGAGTTGTTTGACGTCATCGGTCGAGAAGTTGTTGACGCGAACGCGGCATCGTTGTGGACCGACACGGCAAATGCGCTGTGCAACCTTGCCGAGACCAACGGCACGGATACAGCGGTGCGTGTGCGCGCCCTTTCGGTACTCGGGCGACTCGGCGATCCCCGCTTCTTGGACGCGAACGGAATGGTGAAGTCTGATAATGACCGCGTGATCACGCTTTCACCACTTGTGATGACGGTCGGCACCATCACCGAGACGGTACCCAAAGGTGAGAAAGGCGCACCGGCCAATCCACTACGCCGTGTCGAATTCGATTCCTTTGGAATCGGACGATATCCGGTGACAAATCTCGAATATGCCCGGTTCGTCAACGGGAACGGCTATGAAGAACCGAGGTATTGGCGGGGAATCGAAGCATCGGCTTGGGCGCGCGGTGACGAAGCGTTGATCGGTGAGATCGTTGAGATCTCGGTGTCACGAATTGAAAAAGACTTGGGTCCAGAGCTCCGCGAAGTGTTCAGAGGCAATCGGCAACGTGCGATCGATGAGCTATGGCGAATCTGTTCCCGCCGCAACGAACCCTACTGGTGGCGAGACTCGCGATTCAATCACCCGACTCAGCCAGTCGTCGGAGTTGGATGGTGGGAGGCCAACGCGTATTGCGCTTGGCTCACTGAAGATTCGCGAGCGAGCGGCGTGATTGCCGAAACACAGACATTCGTGTTGCCATCGGAGTGGGAATGGGAACGTGCGTGCGCAGATGACACCGGCCAGTTGAGTGTTGGCTTGCCTGCTTGGAAAAACCTTGGTTCAAGGGCGCACACACGAGTGAACGACCTTGCGATCGACCGACCAGTGCCGGTCGGTGCGTTTCCATCCGGTGCTGCCGCCGCCGGGCTCGACGATCTAATCGGGAACGTGTGGGAGTGGACACGTTCGCGTGCAGTTCCATATGACGTTTCGTACGACAATGAGCGTGAGGTGTCCGATGGGCTCAACGAATACGTGGCTCGTGGCGGTTCTTGGTTTGCACGACCATGGCAGCTGGTAAGTCCGTGCTTTCGAACTTTTGATCTGCCGTGGATGGTCTATTTCGACGTCGGCTTTCGCGTGACTCTTCGCGACTGAGGTTCCACCACTCTTTCACCACGCCTTCACCGTCTTGCAATCACGTCATCGGATGATCGCACTCGTGGCCGGGCAGTCCGGTCGCGCAGTTCGACAGGAAGTACGTGCCCGATCTTGGTGGTTTCCAGCCATTAACGGACGTACTTCGTGGCACGAATCTTACGGATGCGCAGCGCCGGCCTGCTTTGAATATCGGCGACGAAGTGCGCTCCGAGGTGCGAAGCGCGGGTCCAGCCCCGCTCTCCTTTCTGAGGATTCTCGAAATTCGCCAATTTCAACGGCCGCTGACAATCGGCATTGCGTTGCTCGATGTTGGCGGTGAATTACTTGTCGAGCAAAATCTTTCCAAGCGTTGGTTCAAGGGAGCGTTGCGTTTCGGCGTCGACGAAATGAGCGAGGGGCATCAAGAAGCGGTGCTCGATTGCTGCCATGCCATTGCGCAGATATATCGACGTACGGACCTTCGATTTCGATACGCGAATTCCGTACACGAGCTCTACGGGGAAATCTCGATCAGCGTCGTCAAAGGCGAACCGTTGAGCCACGACGACGTTTTGCCCGACTATCTTCCACACCCCGACTTTGTTCCGCGTGACGGACGATGCATCGCGGTAACGGCGTCCAACGTATTCGGTACACGAGCGTTTCGTGGAAAATATGGTTACGCGGGAATCGGAGTTCGTACGTATCAGCCGGAAATTGATGCGCGCCGGTTAGCGGCAACGACTCTTGAGCCACTCGAGTTCCACGTGACATCCGACGCTCGCACGTTTCTGCACTGTCGTGACATTCCGGCGGAGACACCCCCGACGGAGCGGGTGTTCTTGCGTGTTTTTGGAGCCCCGATCTCAGTTAACGAACTAGCAGCCAGATATCGCGACGCACTTGCCGACGGCGATCTTTGGCGCTGCGCCGGCCTGCCGGCGCCATCCTCACGCGAGAAGCACTTGCCACTCGAAACGCAGGCAGCCCGTTATGTCCATGCGCTGCGCTCGATTCCAGCGATGCTCCATCGGTCTTCCAGTCCTTCGTAACCGCAGCCGTCCACTCTGACTCTATGCCGGATCGACCGGCCGGCAATCGCACGGAAGACCAATCACACGGAAGACATAGTGAGCAACTCAATAGTTGGTGGAATCGCGGCGGCTCTCGCGATTTTCGGCATGGCACCATATGTGAGCGATGTGTTGAGGAACCGTACGCATCCGCACGTCATTACGTGGCTCGTGTGGTCGGTCATGACTACGATCGCATTTCTCGCCCAGATTGCCGGCGGCGGTGGGCCCGGGGGCGTGGGCTACCGGACTCACTGCATGTTTGACTTGCGTGATCTTCGTGCTTGCGCTCCGTCAGGGGGAGGCGAGAATCACGCTGCTTGACTGGATCAGCCTTTTGGGTGCTATTTCTGCGGGATTGTGCTGGTTTGTTGCGAACAGTCTCAATTTGACTGTTGCATTCGTCACGCTCATCGAGTTGTTTGCGTTCGTGCCGACGCTGCGTAAGTCAGTGTCGGCGCCTCATGACGAGACGTTGTCCAACTTTACGGTTGGCGCACTCAAGCACATGCTCTCGATCGCGGCCATTTCGACGGTGAGTTTCGCAACCGTCTTGTATCCGTTGGTGTTGGGACTGTTCAACGGCATCGAAGCGGTGTTGTTGATCGTACGGCGCAGGAAGGTTCCGGTCTCGATATAGGGTCATGTCTCATGCGAACTTTTGGGCGTAAGGGATGGCAGGTCTCAGATGTCGGTCACGGCACTTGGGGCATGGGCGACTGGGCAGGTCGCGACGACGCTCGATCGCTCGATGCGCTGCAACACTCGCTTGAGCAAGGCTGCAACTTTTACGACTCGGCTTGGTCTTACGGCTACTGGGTTCGTGAAGGTGACCGTGATCCTGGCCACTCCGACCGCTTGGTCGGTCAACTGATCAAGAACAATCCGGACAGGCGCATCTACGCCGCAAGCAAGATCCCGCCGGCGACCATGGACTTGCCGGCACCATCAGGTGCGACGCTGGCCGAGACATACCCGCGCAAACACGTGCTGGCGCGCGCAGAAGAAATTCGCGAAAACCTTGGAGTCGAAACGATTGACGTCTTGCAGTTCCACACGTGGGACGACGCAATGCAGCACGGCGCGGCATTTGCCGAACTCGTTCTGGAACTAAAAGAAGCGAAGTTCTGCGATGCGATCGGTGTGAGCGTCAATGCGTTCGACGCGAAGAGCGGAATCAGAGTTATGCAAAGCGGGCTCATCGACAGCGTACAAGTGGTTTACAACGTGTTTACGCAAGACTCCGATGATGGGCTATTTGCTGCCTGTGAACAGTGTGATGTCGCGCTTATTGCGCGTGTGCCGTTTGACGAAGGAAGCTTGACCGGTCAATTCACACGCGATTGGAATTTACCGAACGATTATCGCAGGGACTACTTTTCGCATGGCAATTTCGAAAACACTATGGACCGTGTCGAGATGTTGCGCGCCGTCGTGCCGGAGGCGATGACGATGGCCGAAATGGCGCTGGCATTCATATTGTCCAAACCGCAGGTGACCACCGTGATCGCCGGCATGCGCACCCGTGAGCACGTCGACTCCAACCTCAGGGCAGTAGATATAGAGCTGGACCCCGAGCTCCTCGAACTGCTGCGCGCGTTCCGGTGGGAGCGAGATCCGCACGCGCCGTTTGCATGAGTGTGTGTAACATCGCTTTTGTGCAAATCGTGAGCTACAACGCAAGGATGATGAGCCCCGTTTCGGGGTCATTCGTCGCGTAACGCTTTCACTCGCCGACGACCAGCCCCAATGAGGGCTCGGTTGTGTCTGGCATCGGAGTCCTGATTGGGCCAAACCCAAGGACACTCAGATGACCACTTACGTAACTGCAGCAATCCCTTATGTAAACGCGCGCCCGCACATCGGGCATGCACTCGAAATAGTGCAGACGGACGTGGTCGCGCGCCATAGTGTGCACCGCAGGGAAGACGTGCGATTCGTCTGCGGTAGCGATGACAACGCGCTCAAAAACGTTCAGGCCGCAAAACAGGCCCGCAAACCGGTTCGTCAATTCGTCGACGAGAACGCCGCGCATTTCGAAACGCTCAACGATGCTCTCGGCGTCGACGCTACCGATTTCTTCAAGACGAGCACCGATTCACGACACATTCCCGGTGTCGAGCGACTATGGCGCGAATCGCTTTCGAACGGCGACCTTTACGAGCGCGAATACGAAGGCCTGTATTGCATCGGCTGTGAACAGTTTCTCGACGAAATCGCGTTGCAAGACGGCTTGTGCCCGGATCATGGCGTAAGACCTGACCTTGTTTCCGAAACGAATTGGTTCTTTCGCCTGTCGCGCTATCAAGATCAACTGCTCGAACTTATCAAATCAGACACGTTGCGAATCGAACCCCTCACGAAGAAGAACGAAGTGCTCGCGTTCATAGGTTCGGGCCTGGAGGACTTCAGTGTCTCGCGGCCTGCGCTGCGCGCCGAAGGCTGGGGAATTCCGGTTCCCGACGATCCAACGCAAGTGATCTACGTGTGGTGGGATGCACTTGGCTATTACCTAACCTCGCTCGGGTATGGCCTCGATGACACGTCGCTTTACGACAAGTGGTGGCAGAACTCTGATGAGCGCGTGCAGATTGTCGGCAAAGGGATTGTGCGATTTCATGCCGTATATTGGCCCGCCATACTGCTTTCCGTAGGCGCAGCTCTTCCGACCAAGTTGTGTGTACACGAGTACCTCACCGCAAACGGACAGAAGATCTCAAAGACATCGGGCAATGGGGTTGACCCGATCAATCTGGTAGATCAATTCGGCGTGTCGGCTGTGCGGTGGTGGTTGTTGCGCGACGTTGCGCGGGTCGGAGACACCGATTTCTCCGAAACGCGACTGGTTGAACGATGGAACATCGACATCGTCGGTGGAATCGGCAATCTCGTCAACCGAACGGTCACACTCGTGCAAAAGAAGCGTGATCGCCGCGCGCCGCATGCAGGAGAGGCGGGTCGCGCTGCGCAGCTGCAAAAGCAAACGAGTGAGTTGAGCGAAGTGATCGACACTGCACTCGATCGGTTCGACTTCAAGTCTTCGCTGGTTGCAGTCGAGTCACTTGTCGGGGCGTCGAACCGGCTGATCGAAACGACTCAACCATGGAAGCTCAATGACAATGACTTGCTCGACGCAATCCTCAGCAGGCTCATCGAAGCATGTCGCGCGATTGCGACTGCACTGGAACCGTTTGTGCCCGATGTCGCCGCCGCGCTGCACAACCAACTCACGCCCGGCGCCGACGGCAAGCTCCCCGAAGCCAAACCCTCCTTCCGCCGCCTCAACCACCCACGACCTTTGTCCCCTCAAGCGGACTATGTCTGGCTGAGGGGACAAAGGTCGTGAGGACAGGGTCAGAGCTAGGCCCGTCCAGAGGCGCCAGCCTGTTTTGAGCATGTTGGCCACGCACCCCAGCCCTGCTTACTGTGCTGGACTTT
>JBBSGY010000127.1:0-7052 GCA_038253645.1 Acidimicrobiales bacterium | reverse complement strand
TACCTGTCGCGCGTCGATGGTGGCACGATCGATCTGGTTCGTTCGATGGCATCTGAAGTAGTTAGCTCGGCGACGCTCGCGCAGAAGCTCACGTCGGTATTGTCACCAACACAGCAGGAAAGTCATCGGCAAGCTGGTCTGCGCCTGATGAGCGCAAAAGATCAATTATTCGCTCACGTATCCGAGAAGCTCGCGGCGGACAAGCCGAGCGACGAGCATTCCGTGCAACAGCATTTCATCGCGCTGATGACAGAGCACGGGCTACTGGTGGAGGAGCCCCCTATAGTTGCGGTCAACGCGCACGCCGGTGACTGTCACTACACGCCAACTCCTGAAAGTTCCATTGCACTCAACCGCGGAGATCTGCTTCTGGTCGACTTTTGGGCGAAGCTGCCGGGAGGGATCTACGCCGACTACACATGGGTCGCATTCGCCGGGTCGGAAGACGAGATACCTGCCCAAATTCGCGATGTCTTCGCTGTGATTGTGGAGGCGCGCGATGTTGGTATTGATCTCATTCGTGATCGACGTGTAGTTGGTGACAGCGTTACCGGCGCAGAAGTTGACACAGCAGTTCGCGAGGTTGTGACACGTGCCGGTTACGGCGACTATTTCGTTCACCGAACCGGCCACAGCATCACCACTGTCGTTCATGGCAATGGCGCGCATCTTGATAACTTCGAGACAATCGATCGTCGCGAGTTATTGGCGAACACATGTAACTCTGTGGAACCTGGAATCTATCTGCCGGAGTTCGGCGTACGCACAGAGACGAATACGTTGATCTCGGAGAATGATGTGGAGGTAACCGGCGGTCAGCTACAGCGCGAGATCGTCGCACTGTTGTAAACGCGCCGTTCCAAGGACTCGGCGATCTCATTGTCGTGAGACTCTTGATGTATCCCATTGGCGCCTACGTCGAGTGTCGAGCGCATGATTTGCACCTCGTGAACGTTGCGTCGCATCGAAGCGCGTCCTACAAGCGTCCGGCAAGACCGTATTAGCGTTCGGACGATGGTGACAGAAGGTGGCGTTGGCGACGAGTTTCCGCAACGATGGCGTCCGATCGTCTCGGAAGTGGTTTGGCGACTCGTTCTCAAGGACTACGAAAGTTTGGCCAGAGATGGCTTTTCTTATTATCTGGTTGATCCGCCCGATGACAGCCTCGGCTATTGGATAGAGGACTACCCGGCAACGCTCGTCGGCTTCCGCCTGAAGCGTGGCGACATTGCGGTTGGATTCAGTTGCCGGATGAACACGAGTGGGCTTTACCGAGCGCGCGTCATTCGAATGGCGCCGAGGCCCCGGCGACGGATACATCGCCGGCGACGTCGTAAAACGGATGCGGGGGCCCGACGGCGAGGACCTCAACATCATGTTCCGATTCGTTCACGGAAACGAAGCATCATCGGTGGAAACGACCGAAGCGCTGCTGCACAAGGCAGCGTCGGAAGCAACGGACACTATGGCTGCATCACGTCGTGGATTTGCTAGCGCGTGAACGATCACTGTGGAATGCCGATCCCACTCCACCGGTGGTTGATGAAACCGTCCACTCGGTCGCGATCCTTGTCACATCGATGCTGCGCGACACCACTGTCGAGCCGTATCCTGTCGGTGCGTTCGATGCACTCACACCTGTGGTGTCACTCAATAGGGCATCGCCATTTCGGTATCTGGGAAGCGAAGCGACCGCCTACCCAGGTCGCGCAGGTTGGGGTCAGCGAAGGGACGGCAAGAGAAATCGGCCGTCGTCTGGATAGCAAACTCACCAATTAGCCCCTGATCCTTGAGTCGGCGAACAACTTCGGCTCGTAGGTCCCCCTGAACATGGGGTGATGTGACCAGCTCGACCTCGGTTCTGCTCGATGATGGGTCGAGGCCCCGAAAACGAACGACCGCGCCGGTGTACACGGTCGGATCGTCGTTTGACCGCTCGCGTCGGCGCCCCGCTTCTTTTCGGAACGCTGAGGGACCTCGATGGAACGACACCGTCGTAACAGCGTGACCTTGGCTGGTCAGGGCGTCGATGACCTCACAGGCCTGATCACTCGCGTGGCCTTGTTCACGGGCCGCCAACATATTTATTCCGGCAAGGGACGGTGAGTCGAGCAAAGCATGCAGATGGACCAAAAATGGGCTTGCGGAGGCATCGGGACGGCTGGTTCTCGAGTAACTACGAATGCGTACCTTCGTTGCGCCACTCCAAAATGACCGATTCGGCGCCCCGCCGCTGGCGACCTCAGCCGTGATCCCGTCCAGAATGCGTTTGTAGTCGCCTCGATGTTGTTGCGCGTGGCGTCCCCTTCCGATCTGTACATCGGGATGTAGCAATGTCGAGGCTTTGACCACGTCGCCGCCGCGCCGCCTCCAAGTTGCCCACCCGAGGATGGTCTGGGGCATATCGCTGCCGTGTTGCGCAGACCGACTGACAACCGTCTCCTGTGTTGGACAACCGAGCTGCACACGAAGACGCTCCAGTCCTTGTGTCGTTGTATGTCGGTGTTGGGCTGGAGGGCGGAAGTTTCCGGCTTCTTGATCGACGATTGCAGGCTCAAGTCGTGACAGAAGTTGCAGCAGCTCATTCGGATGAGCGGGCGTGAAGCGCACGGCCATTTGTGCCGGAAGGTCGATAGGCCGCCACGTCCATCGCTTGTTCGAATTGACCTCCACAGGACGAACACCTGAACGTGTGACTTCCCCGAAGGTGATTTGGAATTGATGGCCGAACTCGGACGGCGAGGCGGCCAGTACCCGCCTATCCATCATTTCGCTAGGTGCAGGGGAATTAGCTCCAAGCGCGACCTGCATGAATGACTCGAGCTCGTCGTCATCGACGGTGCGATTCAAGCCACCTTCCAGGAACTCGCGAAGACTGTCCTGTTCGTTTTGTTGAGCACGTCCAGTTGCTCTTGGCCATCGCAACGTACGCTCCTCTTTGTCTTCGAAAGATGTCCGTAGATTTAGACGCCGGAACGTGTGCTCCGATGCTGACGGGCGAGTAGGTCGACCACAGTCGTAACCGTGCCAGCCGAGTCACTGACCGAACTCGCTAGTGGATTGCCCCCGACGGCGTGGTCATAGGTAACCGCGCGGTTGGTCGGCGAACCCGGCAATGTCTTGGTGGCTATTCGGCCGCTGCTGTCGTAGGTGATGCACGTCGGGTTGTCACCGTTCTTCCACGACGCAACCGGACGCCCCATCACGTCGTAGACGGAGTGCTCGACCATCGGTGAACCACTTGCCGGAGTGGGTGAGGTTCGAGTCGATGTCATCCCACCTTGATCGATGCTCTCGACTCCGGAAGTACATGGATTGTCCGCTGTTGCGCCTTTGGCGTAGTACCCGTAGGTGTAGGAGTTTCCCGCGGGAAGCGTCCGGGAAAGGCGCCGCAAGTACTGATTCGAAGCGCGCGGCGCCTCATATGACGACGAAATCGACAAGTTGAGCCCGTTGGGGTCTGTTGTCGTCGATTGCGTCAGGCTGTATGCCGGATCGATTGCCCCACCCACCGACCCGTAGTTGGTTTTGACCACGCTGCCCGGCGAATCCGCGGTCGAGTCGTCGACGGTTTTCGTAGTGGCCAAGTTGTAATCCGGGCGCAGGGAAGTGGCTGGAATGGCCTGTTGGCCAGCCCCTGGCGGTGTCCAGTAGAGATTGAACATGGCATTGCCGCCGACCTCCCTGTACTCGACACGGACGCGATGCCACCCGGCTGTTGTGTTGTTGAATGTCGCGTTGGTCGTGCCGACCGTGTTCCATCCGTCGAGCACCAATGAGTCGTCGATCCAAACCCGCGCGCCATCGTCGGAATCCGTTGTGATGGTGTAATTCCCGGTCTGCGCAAAGTTCGCAGATCCGGTAGCGCGGAACGAGAAATTGTCGACGACACCGTTTCCGATCTCGGCCGGTCCGCCTACACCCCAATTGGTCTGCAGACGCCCGTCGGTGTCTTCAGCTCGAATCTTGGTCGAGTGGGATATGGGTGTTCCAATAAGGTCCTTGTTGTCCCACCATGCGATTGATAGACCATTGATGTTCTCGTCGTAGCTGGTAGTGCTGTGCGCGACAGCGGAGCTCGCGCAATTGGCGTTTGGTATGTATCCCGTAAAGCACGTTGCCCGCGCAGGACCGTAGGTTTCCGTTGCGAACCGGGTCATAGATCGTCGTGGACATCAACTCAGTCGACTCGTTTTTCGTCGAGAGCAATCGGTCGGCGGTATCCCATACGTTCGTCGTCATGACACCGGTCGCATCGACATCTGAGGTCGTCTGCGCATATTGGTTGAATAGGATTTTGCGCGCGAAGCCCTGCGTCGGACTAAACTCGCCGACACTTACGCGACTCTCACCACCTGTGCTCGGAGAGAACGGGGTCGTATAGGTGTAGCCGTGCCATGGTCGATTCGTCGTTGGTGGAACGTCTGTGCTGTCGGTTCCGTTCGGCGATGCAAGGACAATCGACGTTGCCTTGCCCGCGGAGTAATTGACCCTGGTATACGCACCTACTCCTGAGTTCGCTGCGCGCCAATCCATCTGAAGCGAATCGGACAACCCATTCAGCAAGCCATTTGTGTCGTATCCGAAGTCGGTGACCTTGTTGCCCGGATCGACGATACGGAGCAGCTGGCCAGTCTGGTCGGCGGCTGAGTAGTAGAGAACTGTCTTCGTGCCGTCGGGGTAGTCGATCCCACAGAGCATGCCTGCCGGTCCTTGCGATGCAAACCCGCTTGGTGCATCCGCGCATGGCGATCCGCCGAAAAGACCCGTCGAGTACTTGAGACCGAGCTGCCTTCCAGACACCGGGTCTTTGATGGCAGAAAGACGGGCGATGTCGGCTGCAGGGTCATAGACATACTGCGCCGCCGCGGGCGACCGATCGTCTGTGCTCGACACGACGCTTGCGAGCGCACCCTTCTCGTTGAACGTGTAGGTCAAACCATCATCGCCCTGAGCCAGATAGTTGGGCGAACTCGAACCGGGTACGAGTATCAACGTGGTGCGATCGTCGGCCGGAGGTGTAAAACCGATTGTCGATCCCGACCCCGTCTTCTTGAACTCATGAGTGTCACCGCTCGGATCGACAAGAACAACAGCGGAGTCGGTGACGATTGCCTTGGTGTAAGCAAGCTCGTCGGTTGACGCACCGGCAGAGAGTTGCCATCCGAGTGGCAACGACGATGGAGTCGTTGAAAGCCACGAAGCGGGAATTGTTTGATCCGGGACGTTCGGACCGCTCACGCGCGCATCAAGGCTCGCTCCGCCACCGTGCTCGTAGTACTCGATGTGGATCGGAACAGTTGTTGGCCACAGCTGCGTGCAGGATGGTGGATTGCTGCCCGGAGTAGCTCCGCCGCCGTCTGTCCAGCGGTCCCATACGAGCTGGTTGTTCACCCAAATACGCATGCCGTCGTCGCTGCTCCCGCCGAAACAGTAGGTATTTGCACGCGGCGCCGAGATGAAGCCGTCCCAACTGGCACAGAAGTTGTCGACGTCGATCGCCGTCCCAGGGCTTCCCAAGCCCCAGTTGAAGTTGACGGCCGAGTCCGCGCGTTGAATGTAGGGATTCGGACGTCCCTGGATCTGCTGGTCGGGTGTGCATGCCGCGTAGTAGCGGCCAGTTAATCCGGCCGTCGGTTGCGCTTGAGAGTTATAGCTGTAACTGAGGCCGATGTCGCCATCGAGAGTCTTGAACGACGGTGAAGAAATCGCGGTGGTCAAGTTTCCGTTCGCCAGGTTGACTTTGACCGGGCCCTCGGTGTCGGTCGGGCTTGCCGCCTGATCACCGAGGCGGAAGTTGACTTTCAGCTTGCGAACTGCGGAGCCTTGATAGACGTTTTGAACGTTGCCGTCCCATGTGATCACGTACCAGCTGTAAGTGACGCCGTTGATGAGACTTCCCGGTGGAACCGACCATGTGGGACTGGTCTGCCATCCCGAGTTGATGATTTGGCCGGACTCCGGATTCGTCGTCGACGAGACACGGAACCAGTACTTCATGGTATCGCCGTTTGGGTCGCTAACTGGGTTAGCCGAAAGAGTCGGTGTTGTCGTCATTAGCTGCGCACTGTCGTCGGGGCCAACGAGTGTCGCTGCCGGCGGCAAGTCGTTGTACGTGACATGCACATAGGGCTGTGAGCCAAGTGTCTCGACGGACCACCAGCGATAGTAGGCATTCTGGCCTGCTGTGTCGAACGAAAGGCCCGAGTTCTGCCATGTACCGTTCGTCCAGTTGGAGACCCAACTCGTGAGGTCGATGTTCGTCCAGGCGTTCGCCGGCGGACGAACCGCGATGTCGTCGACGCGATGACCCGGCTTGTTGTTCCACGTCATCGTCGACGCTGACCAGCTCGACGGAGACACCGGGTGAACGTGCAGGTTGACCGAGCTCGAGCTGTTGAGCATGTACATCTTCAGACGGCCGTCAAGGACCTGCTTGTTGTTGAGCGCGTTGAGGTCCTCGTAGAGATAGGTGTAGTGCTCGTTGCTCGCGACATACGACGGCGAGTAACCGGCCTTGTCCACGTAGTAGCCGCTCTCGGTCCACGAGTTGTAGTTCGTGTTGGGAGTGCCCGCGTAGACGAAGTCGTCCATGTAACCCGGCCCGTTGGTGCCGAAGCCGTCGTAGGTCGGGTCCAAGGTGACTGGAAAGACTCGTGCGGGGTCGGAGATCCATGCAGGGTCAGGTGTGATGTCGAGTCCGCGTCCATCGGCGCTAAGGCTGATCTTCAATGGTGCGGCACTCGTCTCTGGCGTGCCGCTGGAGTCGAGCATCGTCCCTTGTGGAACGACGATGACGTCACGACCGGACGAGTCTTGGAAGGCAATCGTGCCGTCGGTCTTCGTGACTCCATGTACGCCGGTAAGAGTCAGAGGAAAGTGGTAAGTCGGAGTCGCTGCGGGCTTGGCGTTGAGAACGATGTTCTGCTACGTAAACCAAGCGTAAGTTCCCTGCACTGGCTCGCGACGAAACAGACCTCTCTTGAGGCCAGAGTCGTAGTCGATTTGAATTGTTGTCAGCGTGAAATGTTGTGCAACTGGTCTGTAATGAG
>JBBSGY010000126.1:0-7075 GCA_038253645.1 Acidimicrobiales bacterium | reverse complement strand
GGCTCGGGCCCGAATACTCCGATCACGAGCAGAACGCTCCTACGCAGCCGTTGATGGCCTCTCGTCAGTCGCGGCATTTCGACAAAGCCACCGTTCGGTGTCCGAACTAAGATCCTGAAACAGTGGGCGTGGGGGGACTTGAACCCCCACGAGGTTTCCCTCACTGGCACCTGAAGCCAGCGCGTCTGCCATTCCGCCACACGCCCGATCGGATCCAAGAGTAGGCGAACAGATTCGTACGTCTGCGACCGAAGTGGGCAACGACCTCAGCGAACTGCAGCGCTTGTAGTGTGACCTGCGATATGGGATTGAAGCGGTTCGAGCGTGGACTCGAGCGTCTGGTCGAGGGGGTCTTCGCAAAGACCTTCCGTAGCGGACTCCAGCCGGTGGAGCTGGGCCGCCGTCTCGCGCGCGAGATGGATCTGAGGCGCACTGTCAGCGTCAACGGTCTTGTCGCGCCAAATCACTTCAAAATCGAGCTCAGTCACGATGACGCAGCCCGATTTGAGTCATTTCTCGACGCCCTCAAACGTGAGCTCGTCGAAACAGCCAGAGAGCACGCCCGCACCGAGCGTTATGGTTTCGTCGGCCCCGTCGCAGTGGAAATCGAGGTCTCCCAGAAACTCACCGCCGGCATGTTCCACGTCGACGGCTCATTGCTCGAACAGCCTGGTGGGGGCCCATCCGGGGCTCTTTCGCTTACAGATGGCCGTCGCATTCAACTCACCGACGACGGCGTGGTGATCGGCCGCCTTCCGGAGTGCGATGTCGCCGTCTCAGACCCCAACGTCAGCCGCCGCCATGCCGAAGTTCGCCGCCACGGCAACGAATACGTGGTTGCCGATCTTGGCTCGACAAACGGCACCAAAGTAAATGGCGCGATGGTCTCCGGCGAGCGCCGGCTGGTCGATGGCGATGAGATCACCGTGGGCGCGACCGTCGTGCGCTTCGAGAGCAGCTGATGCCAGAGCTCTTACTTCAGGTATGGAAGCTTGTACTGTTGGGATTCATCTACCTGTTTTTCTTTCGGGTCGTTTGGGCTATCCGCTCGAATCTGAAGACATCCACGACTCCCCCGCGTGTGGTAGCACAACCTCAGCAACGCCACGCGGCCGCCGCTCCCGTCGATAAGACGGTCAATCGCCTGAAGCTCATCGAGCCGAAAGAAATCGCCGGTCGTGTTTTTGAGCTCGGCACTGAAATTACAATCGGCCGTGCTCCGGGCTGCAAGGTCCACATCGACGACACTTACGCATCGCAGCTTCATGCGCGAGTGTTCCGGCGTGACAATCAGGTGTTGATAGAAGACCTCGGTTCGACCAACGGAACGTTTTGCAACGGAAAGAAGGTGTCCGGGCCCATGCCTCTTAGCAAGGGTGACCGCATTCAGATCGGCCAGACAGTTCTGGAGGCGGCCAAATGACGACTTTGCGTTGGGGTTCTGCGACCGACGTCGGGCTGGTTCGCGAATCAAACCAAGACAGCCTGCTGGTTGCGCAACCACTGTTCGCAGTGGCCGACGGCATGGGTGGCCATCGTGGCGGCGAAGTCGCCTCGGCAACCGCACTCGAAATTCTTGCCGCAACCTTCGGTAATTCAACGACGCGTGATGACCTCGTCGAGGCAGTCCGGCGCGCAAACGCCAAGGTTTGGGACAAGGCCCAACTCGACGACGACCTGCGCGGCATGGGCACGACTCTCACTGCAATCGCGAAGGTCTTCGACGAAGAAACCGGTGCGGAATCGATCGCAATCATCAACGTCGGCGACTCGCGCACCTACTTATTACATGATGGCGCGCTTTCACAGGTCACAACTGACCACAGCTTCGTCGAAGAGATGGTTCGCGCGGGTGAAATCTCTCCCGAAGAAGCGGAGGTTCACCCTAAGCGCAACGTTTTGACCCGCGCACTCGGTGTCGAGCCTGTGGTTGACAGCGACACGATTGAGATCACGCCTGTGCCAGGCGACCGGCTGCTTCTTTGCAGCGATGGTCTCGTGCGTGAGGTCAGTGATGACCAGATCGCGGCAACGCTCCGCCGGTTGAGAAACCCCGATGAGGCAGCTCGCGAACTCGTAAGCATGGCTAAGGCCAATGGTGGACACGACAACATCACGATCGTGATCGTCGATGTTGAGACAGACACCAGCAAACCAGACACCAGCAAACCAGACATTGGTGAACAGACCTCGGAGGCTTCACCACCTGTCCCAAAAGCACCTAAGCGGAAGCCGCCGAAGGCTCCGCGCATCAAGGTCCGCAATCGTTCTGTCGTTCGTACTGCCGGCTTTGTTATCGCTGCCGTGCTGTTACTCGGGGCGATTCCGGGATCAGTTGTCTGGTACGCGCGCTCGTCGTTCTTTGTCGGGCTCGAAGGCCAACAACTTGTCATCTATCGCGGACGGCCCGAACCCGTGTTGTTCTTCAAACCAACGATCACTGAACGCACGAACGTCAGCACAAATGACATCTTGCCGAGTGCGATTCCTCCATTGCAGAAAGGCTTCACGACATCGTCTCCCGGTAGTGCGCACAAGTACATCGAGAACCTCAATCAAGAGGCAATTCAGGCGAAGAATGCCGGCATCCCACCGGTAACTCCGACAACAGTGAAGCCCCGCAAGTAGCCGTGCGTCTTTTTCCCTCTGCGTCGAGCCGCAACCAAGAGCTCGGTCTTTTGGTTCTTGCGGGCCTCATAGTCGGTGGCGCGTACGCACTCACGAGCCTCGGCCGCACAGCATCAATTCCGGCGAACATCGGGCCATTTCTGGGATTTTTGTTCGGCCTTGTGATCGTGGCTCACCTTGCCCTGCGCAAGTTTGCGCCTGAAGCTGACAGCACACTGTTACCAATCGCTTCGCTGCTCAATGGCATCGGTTACGTGATGATCACGCGTCTCGACCCGAAACTGGGCGGTTTGCAGTCCACCTGGACAGCAGTCGGCATCGTCGCATTTGTGATGATTCTCATCATTGTTCCGCGCGTGCGTGACCTAGCTCGCTATCGCTACACGTTCGCCCTACTCGGAATCGTTCTGCTGATCCTTCCGATCATTGTCGGCACGTCTGTGAACGGCGCAAAGATCTGGGTACGCATCGGTCCGGCGACATTTCAACCGGGTGAAATCGCGAAGATTGTGCTCGCCATCTTCTTCGCCGCGTATCTCGTAGAAAAGCGCGAGCTGCTCTCAATGGCAACTCGTCGCGTTGGGCGCATCATGGTTCCTGACCTCAAGCACTTCGGGCCGATTTTGCTTGCATGGTTCATGTCGCTACTTGTCATGGTGAAACAAAATGACCTCGGGTCATCACTCCTGTTCTTTGCACTCTTCATCACGGTCCTGTACGTCGGAACCGGCCGGGGTATGTACCTTGCGCTGGGAGTAGTGATGTTCGCGGTCGGTTCTTACGGTGCATATCACCTGGTTCAGCACGTTCAAGATCGCGTTTCGATCTGGCTGGATCCGTGGAGCGACCCGGAGAAACGCGGCTACCAAATCGTGCAGTCGGAGTTCGCGCTCGGCGCGGGTGGAATCGCGGGTAGTGGACTCGGTCTCGGCAATCCGGACAAAATTCCCTATGCGGCGACCGACTTCATCTTTTCGGCAATCGGTGAAGAGCTTGGTTTGATCGGCGCCACCGCGCTTCTTCTCTGCTACTTGCTCTTCATTGGTGTTGGTTTGCGCATCGCGTTGCGCGCGGCGAATCCGTTTGAGAAATTATTGGCAACAGGCCTCACTGCAATCGTCGGCTTGCAAACGTTCATCATCGTCGGCGGTGTGCTGCGTGTAGTTCCACTCACAGGTATCACGTTGCCGTTTGTTTCCTATGGTGGTTCCTCATTGGTAACGAACTACATCCTGCTCGCGCTCTTACTGAGGCTTTCTCACGATCAAGTCGTTCAAGCGCGTGAACTGGGTACCAACGCGGAAGACCCGGAGAAAGTATGAACAGGCAAATTCGGCAACTCGGCGGGGCGATGGTGATTTTATTCATCGTTCTATTTGTCGCTCTCAACAACACGCAGGTTGTGCGCGCGTCCGCGCTTACCAACAATCCGCTCAACAACCGCAACGCCGTGCGCGACTTCGCTGCACCACGGGGTGTCATCAAAAGCGCCGACGGGGTCACCCTCGCCGACTCGGTACCGTCGAACGACACGTACGAGCAGTTGCGCCAGTATCCCGAAGGGGCGCTGTTCGGCCAGCTCACCGGATTTTTTTCGTTTACATACGGGCAGGAAGGCGTCGAAAAAACTTACAACGACGACCTCACGGGCAAGACCTACGCACTCAAGAACATCGGTGATCTGCTGACTGATCGCGTGCGCACCAACGACGTCACCCTTTCGGTGACCAAGCAGCTCCAACAGACTTCAAGAGAAGCTCTCGGCGATCGTAAGGGCGCAGTCGTCGCGCTCGATCCGAAGACTGGTGCTGTTCTCGCGCTGTGGAGCAATCCGTCTTATGACCCGACGCCATTCGCTTCGCACGATTTCAAAGCGGTGCAAAAAGGGCGTGCATCACTGCTCGCCGATAAGAACAAACCGATGCTTCCGCGTGCATTCCGTGAGAGTTACGCGCCGGGTTCGACCGAGAAGGTCGTGACAGCCAGTGCGGCATTCGACCACAAGCCCGAGCTCACAACGACCCGATACCCGGTAAACAGGTTTATTCCGCTCCCGCAGTCGGACAAGACGCTGAGCAACTTCGGTGACGAAAGCTGTGGTGGCACAATTGCCGACCTGCTGCGTGTGTCGTGCAACACCGGTTTCGCAAAAATGGGCATTGACTTAGGCGGCGACAATCTGGCTGCCGAGGCGAACGCTTTTGGTTACAACAGTCAGCCTCCACTCGACCTGCCTTCGGCGGCCAAATCGCGGTTTCCGTCTGCGGACAAGCTTCGTCGCAACGCACCGGCACGGGCGTACTCGGCAATCGGCCAGCAAGATGTTTCGGCCACGCCATTGCAAATGGCGCTTGTCGCGTCGGCAATCGCAAATGACGGCAACATCATGGCGCCCCACGTCATGAAAGACGTTCGCGACAGCCACGGCGATGTCGTCCGCTCAGCGAAACCTCAGGTTTGGCAAAAGGCGACGTCGAAAAACACCGCCGACCAGGTCAAGAAATTAATGATCGAGGTTGCCAACCGCGGCACCGCAACTGCCGCCCGAATTCCAGGTGTGCAAGTCGCCGCAAAGACCGGTACCGCACAAACTGACCGGGGCCTGCTGCACGCCTGGCTCATTTCATTCGCCCCGGCCGACGATCCAAAGATCGCCGTGGCGGTGATTCTCGAAAACCAACCCGGGTTCGATGACACAACCGGTGGTCGACTGGCAGCGCCGATCGCGCAAAAGGTCATGAAGACAGCACTCGGGATTCCGTAAGGTGGCGGGAAGATGACCGAATCAGGTGGCGCACCCCGCGTATATGGCGGCCGCTACGAAATCAAACACAAGATTGCGCGCGGCGGAATGGCTGATGTTTTCTACGCGCGCGACAACTTGCTTGACCGCCCTGTCGCGCTCAAGGTTCTCTTTCCCGAGTTGTCGGTAGATCCGAGCTTCGTCGAGCGGTTTCGTCGCGAAGCACAGAGCGCCGCACGGTTGAGTCACCCCAACATCGTGTCGGTTTACGACTGGGGCGAAGACGCGAGCACCTATTACATCGTGATGGAACTCATCGAAGGAAAGTCGCTTTCAACGATGTTGCGTGAGGAGGGGCGCATTCCAGTCGACCGAGCCGCTGCGATTGGCGCAGAAGTGGCTTCGGCTTTGAACTTCGCTCATAAGAACGGCGTGATTCACCGTGACGTGAAGCCCGGCAATGTTCTCATCGACGGGCGCGGCGCAGTAAAGGTGACCGACTTCGGCATCGCCCGAGCGCGCAACACCACTGAAAACCTCACGCAAACCGGCGCGGTCATGGGTACAGCGACATATTTCAGTCCCGAGCAGGCACAGGGCCTTTCGGTTGATCCACGTTCTGACGTTTATTCCCTTGGTGTCGTGCTCTACGAAATGGTCGCCGGCAAGCCACCCTTCGCAGGTGACAACCCCGTCACGATCGCCTATAAGCACGTTCGCGAGACGCCCGAGCCGCTTCGCAACATCGATCCGTCCATCCCACGTGAGTTTCAGGCAATCGTCGGTCAAGCACTGACCAAGGCTCCGGCAAACAGGTATTCGAGCGCGGAAGACCTGCGCGCAGATCTCGAACGGTTTCGTCGTGGCCAGCCCGTTTCCGCAACCGGCATTGTGACGCCACCCGACGCGACAACGGTGAATCCTCAGGCCGGCGCTTATCGCTCGCCACAACAGACATACGCAGATAGCACCCGCACAATCCCTTCGGCGAACCCGGCTTCGGCGAACCCGGCTTCGGCGAATCCCGGCCGTCCTTCGCAACCCCAACAACCAAAACGAGGTGTGGTCGGACCAATACTCATGTTCGCGGCGCTCCTGGCCGCCGTCTTGGTCGGCACCTTCCTGTTTCTCAACGGCGGTTTTAATAGCAAGGCCAATACGGGTCCGATCCCACTGCCGAACGTCGTGGGCAAGACGAAAGAAGATGCGACAAGTCAGCTCGACGCATTGAAACTCAAAGTCAACTCGACCGCGAAAGCGGACAATCAAGCCTCCGGAACAGTGTTGTCCCAAGATCCGCCGGCAGGAACGACCGTCGAACGAAATCGCATTATCTCCCTGGTCGTGAGCGCCGGCCCTGCGCCTGTGAACGTGCCATTCGTCGTCGGAAAGACCGAAGATCAAGCACAATCCGCTCTTGAACGCGCCGGGTTCATAGTCTTGAAAACCCAGACGACCGACGACTCGACCGCAAAGGGACTCGTCATCAAACAAGACCCGTCGAGCGGAAACAAGCTCGCCAAGGGCGAGCATGTAACCATCACGATCTCGACCGGTCGTATAAAGGTCGACGTGCCGAACCTGCAAGGCTATACGCAGTCAGCAGCCGAACGGTCCTTGAGTGACGCCAAACTCGGAGCCAAGATCGTCCAGGAGCCCTCCGACCAAGCAAAGGGAACCGTGTTACGAACTTCTCCGGATGCT
>JBBSGY010000125.1:0-7212 GCA_038253645.1 Acidimicrobiales bacterium | reverse complement strand
GGCTGTCTTGAGTTCACTGTTGTGCGAGGTAACGGGTTGTTCGCAGGCACGATCCGGTGCGGTACTTCAAGCTGGCGTTCGTTCAACGGCGCTCGTACGGCACGGCTGCAGGGTCAGCTGGCGGCGGGGATGTCGAAGCGTTCGACGAGCTGCAGATCGGCGCCGAGGGCATCGGCGAGACGGATCAAAGTCTTCTCGGTTGGGTTGCCCGAACCGCGTTCGATGCGGCTGATCTCCGACTGATTGATTCCGGTCTGACGTGCCAGTTCGGACTGCGAGACACCGTGCTTTTCCCGCAACGCAATGAGCTGCATTGCAACCTTGAGTACGTTGGCTGAATGCGACGCTGAGCGCTGCACGTTCCACCTCGTTCAGGTCGCGCTTGATCCACTCTCGGCACGGCGCCCTGCCGTTGTCGTCTTCATAGAATTCGAGTTGCCAGAGTCCGTCGGTCATTCGCACCGACGATCTGTCAGCTGGCGCGCTCGTCGGGCTCGCCGTCGATGAATCGCTCCAATGCCCGACGAGGAACCACAACTCGTTTGCCCAGTTTCACGCTCGGTATCTCACCCGTGCGTGCAAGGTCGTACGCATGAGCGCGTGAGATGCCAAGCAACTTTCCTGCTTGCTCGACGGCCAGGGTTAAGCAGTCGTTGTCAGTCACATCATCCTCCACAGTGAATCTCCGTCTACCTTTGCAGTTGAAAAGCCCGAAGTGAGACAAAATCCACTCAGGTTTTTTCGTGACTTGGTGTTTTAGCGTGCACGACGCGGCCGAGATGTTCGGCAGCTTTACAGTCGGCCGACTTTCGACCCTTGGCGTAGTGCTTCACCAACACTTGCGGTCCGTGACCTTGGCGCTGTGCGACGCGGGTGACGTTGAAGCCGGCGTCGAGTAACTCGCTCGAAGTGAATTTACGCAGCGCAAGAATCGAGCCGTCGAAGTCCAACTTTGTGTCCCGCAACAATGCGTTTTCTCTCCGCTCTGCTGATCGAACTGCAAGTCCTGCCCATCTTTCGCTCCGGTTGGAGCTGGACCAGTTTTGCCGGCTGGTCGTTGCGTCGGTGCTTGTCGACGGAACGCGAACGCCTTGTTCTCTAACTCGATGACTTCAGGGCTCTTGTCAGCAATGCCGAGATGGTCTTTGAGTTCGGCAACGCGTTTGGTGCAGTAGTCCGGCGGAATGGCATTCGCACAGTCGGGTTCGAGGCTGAACACGAAACCGTTTTCAGGAACCGTGGTGCCGAACAGAGCAGCGCGCTCGTCCATTTGTTCGCAGTGCAAACGAAGCATCTCAAGTGTCGCTGGGTCAACGTAGAAGCTGCGTTCTTTGCGTGCCCTTTACCTTGCGGGAATCACCGATGGCTGTATCGACTGTGAGCCGAAGTTCTTTCCAGACAATTCTGTTGCGGCGCAATCCAGTGAGTTCGCCTCGCCGCATTCCTGATACCGCACCGAGCACGAGTAGCGGTGCAACATCTGGAATCACCGCGACGGCTTCGTTCAACAGAATCGAGAGTTCTTCGAGTTCAGGCGGCAGCCGTTCCTTCGATACCTGTTTGCTGGTCGGCAGTTGGAAGTCGACCATTGGTGAAGTGCTTGTCATTCGTCGAGCTTTAGTCCAGCGGAAGAATGGTCCATAGAGACTCTTGGCTTGGTTCATGCGAGAGCGACTCAGCCCGGCGCGTCGCATTCGCCCGAATCCATTGTCGATCATTGCCGGCTCGACATGGCGAACCAAGCGCGAACCGAAGTGCGGTGCAAACCACTGCTCGTGGAGGCGTCGGTAGTCATTGACAGTCTTTGGCTCCCGGCCTTTCTCACCGGCAAGATGCTCGACCAGAAATTGCTCGATTGCATCGTTCACTGTGATTTTGCGGACCTCACGAGAAGAGGCAGCCGGTGCGTTGCGAACTTCGACTGCGAAGCGTCCGAGTTCAGCGGAAGCCTCGTCGGAGTTCACCGCTTCGATTGTCTTGGACTCCCGGCGTTGCGCGCCATCGTCATGAGTCCCAGCGGTCACTTCAAGTCTCCAGACGCCAGGTCGAATCTGTCGCTTAAAGCCGGCACCCCTTACGCTCAGGGCTTCGTTAAAAGGGCTACCGGCGGGTGTATCGGACACGTCTCGGAGTGTATCGGCGAGGTGTATCGATGGGTGTATCTCGCCTGGAATGCCGTGCTGCGACGAGGCGATACACCTGATCGATCGAGCTGCAACGCTCTGACCAGGAACTTTGCAAGTGCGCCCCCCGGGATTCGAACCCGGAACCTGTGGATTAAGAGTCCATTGCTCTGCCATTGAGCTAGAGGCGCATATATAAGGGTCTTGATTATGACCCGAACTATTGGGGTGACCGAGGGGGCTCGAACCCCCGACCTCCGGGATCACAACCCGGCGCTCTAACCAGCTGAGCTACGGCCACCATGGACACCCCCAATATGGCACAGCCAGCCGGTACTCCGGCTCGATTCAGCCAAGTGGCGCCGGCAATGTTGCCTAAGTCCGGACATTTGGCGATTTCCGACTCGCCAGCACGACCATCGAAACGTTCACGAGCAAGATGTAGATGGGATACGCAGCCTCGCCGACACTCCATCTGCGGATCGCGAGGAGGATGAGCACCGCCGAGACGGCGTCGATGCCATAAAAGAGTGGCGCCTCGGTTTCCGGCATCCGCCAGGTCTTTACGAAAGTTGGAACGGCGCCGACGCAGTCACTCAAGATCGATGCGGCCACTGCAATGCCAGGGTCGTCCGTGACTTGCCAGAGCACGATGCCCGCGAAGGCAATCGCCAGGCATGCGATGTCGAGCCGGCTGCGGCCACCCATGCCATAGCGAAGACTGAGTCCGAAGATCGCGAACGCCTGAAAGGTGCTCGCGGCGGCTATCCACACAGCGACCGTGCTGCCGTTCGCGAAAAGCGAAGCGGTCGACAACGTTGTAATCGAGAGAAACACGAAACGCGTCGTGCGATGCGGGCGTGACTCGCCACGCAAGATTGACTGTATGTAAACGACGGGGGAAAGAAGTGTCAGTCCAAAGCTGACCGCGATCAGGGCTACTTGCATTCAATCATTATGACTGCTCAGAATGCGTCTACCTAGTCGGACAGTTAATGCTCATCGTTCCGTCTGGTGCGCTCCGGGATCCGCCAGCGACCCTCTCGCCGACGCGTGAAGCTGCGACGTCAATTCGAGGTGACTGATTGCTGCTGAGCCGGAAAAGTCCGTCATCCAAAAAGCAAAATTGCGCTTCATGAGGGTGATTTGCACCGCGTCGCCAACCGAAATCGTGGGATCGAAATTCTCATGCGCCAGCGTGTTTATTTCGATTTCTTTCGCGTGTTCGTACCAGGCAGTGAGCGCTGTGAAGCGTCCGTTGAGCGCGACCCAGGACGCAAGATCGGTCGGCAGGCGGTTAAATATTCCGCCGAAGTCAGCTCGAGCGTTCCAGAAGTAATCCCGAAACAGCTTGTCGTATCGGTGGTGCACAATGCTCTCAAGGATTGTTTGCGCCTCGGCAGCCTTCGACAGAAGCGCCCCGATTGCGAATACAGCGCCAAGCTGTAGAGATGTTCGAATGTCATCTTTTGCATCGAACGGCACCTGTGCAACGCGAAGTTCGCTGATGTCCTCATAAACCGTCTGATAGTGCAGAATTGCTTCGAGCGCTGTTCGGAATCTTTCTTGTCGACGCGTATCCTCGAGTCGTGGTGAACGTCCGACCAACCGACGTATTTCGTCACTCGGATCATCCGCCATAGCGGAGGCGGCGCTAGCCAATTTGCGCTCGAGATGACCCAGATGCTCAAGATGTGCAGCCCACGCTGCTGTCGCCCGGAGTAGCGACGATGTCTCCCGCCGACGAATGTTCTTAGCCGGATCGCGAAGGCTTGCGACCTTCGCGCCCAAGCCACGCGCAACATTATGTGATGTCGTGCGGTGTCGTGGACAAGGCGAATAGCTTCGGTTGTAGCATCCTGAGAACCCGGTGCTGCTGACGTCACTCGAACAAGAGTGTCAGCGCAGAGCGAGATAACCAATACCGGTGCCGGTTAGCTCGCCCGATCCGATTCACTCGCCGATCGGAATACGCCGGCGTTGCCCTCGGCTGACAGGGGACGCTTTGCAAGTTCGCAGTGAGAGAACAATCCGTCCCGTCAGCGTCGTGTAATTCGGCGCATTTGTCAACCATATTGTGGCGGCTCAGCGGGGCGGGCGGTCTCGCTCGCGACGCACGGTTGCCTTCTGACCCTTGATCGTGGTCTTGCGCATCGCAGCAATGACTTCCTCGACCGAAGACTCGGGAATTTCGACAAGCGAGAACTTGTCGGTTATGTCGATTGAGCCAATTTCTTTACCGGCAAGGCGCGTTTCGTTTGCGATTGCCCCGACAAGATCTTGCGGACGAACTTTGGCCGCGCGGCCGACACCGACATAGATACGCGTCATGGGGCCTGACCCCACGTGCATGCGCTTTTTGCCGCCCTTGACCGGGCCCGAGTTGCGCCCCGGACGATCATTGTTGAACCTGTCGGGTGCAACAGCTACCTCGGGAATGTCTTGCTCGTCTCCGGTCGAGCCGCTTGCAACGTGGGCCATCTTCACTGCCGCGAGCGCGATCTGCATAATGTCGAACTCGTCAGAGAGTGATTCGACGACTACGCGAAAGTGGTCGAGGTCGTCATCATCTTGGAGCGCTTCTTGAAGTGCAGAACGCGTTGTCTCCAAGCGACGTGTACGCAAATCGGCCGCGGTGGGAACCGTTTCTACTTCGATCTTCGACTTTGTGACTCGTTCGATGGTTTTGAGCATGCGGTGTTCGCGCGGCTCTGTGAGGGTGATCGCCGTTCCCTCACGACCGGCGCGGCCGACGCGGCCGATGCGGTGCACGTATGCCTCGGGCGATGCCGGAACGTCGTAGTTCACTACGTGAGTGAGTTGATCGATGTCGAGCCCGCGGGCAGCGACATCGGTTGCAATCAATAGGTCGGTTGATGACTTGCGAACGCGCGCCATCACTCGGTCGCGCTGTTCTTGGTTCATTCCACCGTGTAAAGCCTCGGCGCGATAGCCACGGCCATTGAGAGTTGCCGTGAGTTGGTCCACCTGTTCGCGGGTGCGACAGAAGACGAGCGCAGCTGTGGGGGATTCCACGTCAAGAATGCGACCAAGCGCGGCCGGCTTGTGCGCGCGGGCGACTACGTAGGCCGTTTGGCGTACGCGAGGGGCATCACCCGCGGCAGTTGTTTCGCGTGCAATCTGAATGCGCTCGGGGTCGCGCAAGTGATTGCGTCCGATCGTTTCGATGCGCGGCGGCATGGTTGCCGAGAAGAGTGTTGTTTGACGGGTGTCGGGAGCTGAGCTGAGGATTTCTTCGATTTCTTCTGCGAAGCCCATGTCGAGCATTTCGTCTGCCTCGTCGAGCACGACAATCTTGATGTCGTTGAGACGCAGAGTCTTGCGGTTGATGTGGTCGATGGCGCGCCCTGGTGTCGCGACGACGATGTCGACTCCGCGCTTGAGAGCTTTGAGCTGACGATCGATTGGCTGGCCACCGTAAATAGGAAGTACGCGCGCCCCAATATCATGCCCGTAGCGGTGCATTGCTTCGGATACCTGCATTGCGAGTTCACGAGTCGGCACGAGCACGAGCGCGGTTGGGTTACCTCCCCGTTCACCGATACTCATTTGTTCGAGAATCGGAAGCGCGAACGCCGCTGTCTTTCCGGTTCCGGTAGCTGCCTGCGCGAGCAGGTCGGTGCCTTTGAGGAGTACCGGAATTGCTTCGGCCTGAATAGGCGTCGGCTCTTCGTAACCGAGCTTCGTGAGTACGGCAAGGATCTCGGGACGGAGCCCGAGGTCGGCAAAGGTCGCGTTAGTCTCGGTGGTTTCGGACATTGGTGGTGTGGCTCCTCTAGGGCCGACGCACGCACCATTGCCAAGCGGGAAATTTCCCGTGGCTCCCGAATGGGCTGTTACACCGGCTTTTACAGTGCAACTCTTGTTAGCAGCGCTGAAGCCGACACTGTAGTGGCGATTCGGCGTGATGTGAAACCGGGTGGATACGACTAGGCATTCACCAAGACGCGATTCATCGTCTCCCGAATCGTCTTGTTGGCAACCGGCGGCATGCCCGTGTAGACGCGTCCATCAGGTCGAATGAACTCGAGCGCCCCATAGACGCTCCCTCGTATCCGCCAGTGGTGTTCATGAGCAAATCTGTGATGGAGTCACCAGAGCATGACCCCATTGTCTTCGTTGCTATGGCCACCCGCATCCCATTCACGCACATGGTGGCCGTCGAGCCAGCGCCTTCGCTGACAGCCCGGCCAGCGACACCCTTTGTCTCGTTCCATCATTGCTCGCAGGACCTTCGGTGGAAACAGCCGCGTGGCTCGCCCGGAACCGATTGTCTTACTGCCATCGGTGATCGCAAGCTCGATACTAGCCGAGCAGAGGATTCGCCTCAGGGTTTCAGGATTGATAACTCCCTCGTAATCGATCTCTGCAAGACCGACTTCTCGCAAAATTTCGATGTCGGCGTTGGTCACGACTTGTCGACTGTGAGATTTGGATTCCTGCGCGAGTTGTGTCGAACAGATCTCCATAAGCGCGTCGGCGTATAGTTGTTGACTAGGCGTGTAACTGCCGTTTTCGGTTTGACCAGCGGAGTATCCAACCGATTCGATTTGCTTGCGAACGGTGACCAGATACTCGATCGGCAAGAATGCATTCACACGGCCGGACAGGCCATCACGCGAAACCGAAAACTTCACGTATCGGTTTTCGAAGATGTCTTTCGTGTCTTCGTCAGAGACGGTTTGTGCTTTTCTGGCGAGACTCGTCAGCTGTCGGATGGTCATCGACGGGCCCTCTTCGGCAAATTGCTCATCTGTTTCAACGTCCGCGAATGCGCAGACCAATACCAACTTGTCCCATGACAGCGCGCCGTTCTTGAATGCGGCAAGAATTGCCGGCAACACCGCAGTCGCTTTCGCGACTTGTTCGATCTGGCAAGCAGTCGCGCGCGATAAGCCGAGGCGCAAGCAAAGCCATGAGGCAATGTCACGACAACCTTCGAGGTTCATGTCGGCCTCGTGCGCCTCAAGCGCGCGGACAACGCTGAGTATCTCGACTCGCGTAAGGCGTTCAAGGGCAGACAACTGTTCGGCTGCGACTCCGAGTTCTTCGAAGAGGAACTCGGAGT
>JBBSGY010000124.1:0-7231 GCA_038253645.1 Acidimicrobiales bacterium | reverse complement strand
GGGCGATTCCCGCCCTCCAGTTCCCCGGTCGGGCGATTCCCGCCCTCCAGTTCCCCGGTCGGGCGATTCCCGCCCTCCAGTTCCCCGGTCGGGCGATTCCCGCCCTCAGTGACTTGCGTTGGACCATGCCGGGTAGCTTGCAACAAGCATGCGGCCCGCCGGACCCATCTGCTTGTGCATGAGACGCTCGACTACCGAAACTGCCTTGGTACTCGAGTCGATGCGACCTGACCACAGCAAGTAGCTCGCGATGATTCCCATCATCTCGTCACCGACTTCTTCACGGTGAAGAAGAACCTTTTCTCCTCGGTCAAGCCAGTTCTGCAGTGACGTGAAAATCGGTGCCAGCGCAGTGCGCGGGTCGTCATCCGATGCGAACGGGAGGTGCGAGGAGACAACTTCAAGGTCGTCGTAGGCCTGGAGGTTGTGCGATGTCGGAAGCAGTGACACGACACGGTCGAAGCCGGCCTGACGAAGCCAGATGATCTCTTCTTGTCGCCTTACCGGCCGGTGATTGCGCGAATAACCGCCGGGGCGCTCGCTGATAGCGAGCTGATCCTTCAACACCCACATGAAATTGCGGGGCTCGATGCCCTGCGCCCAACGGTTACGCAATTTCTTGACTCTCTTTCAATAGATTCACGACGTGCAAGGCGCGAACTGTTTCGAGCACGTCATGCACTCGAATGATCGCCGCACCGTGGCACGCCGCCCAAATCGCCGTTGCCAGCGACCCTTCCAATCGATCACCCGGAGAAGCAAGCGTTTGTCCGGCGCCTGGCAACTTTCCAAGAAAAGACTTTCGACTAGTCCCCACTACAACCGGAAAATCGGATTGCGTCAAAACGTCGAGTTGCGCGATGAGCTCGACATTGTGTTCGACGGTCTTGCCGAACCCGATTCCGGGGTCGATCCAAACCTCGTCGACTCCCGCCCTGCGCGCTGTGTTTGCGCGCTCGATCAGAAACTCCGACACCTCTCTGACGACGTTGGCGTACTCCGGCCTGGCCTGCATCGTCTGTGGCTCACCCTGCATGTGCATTGCAATCCAACCGGCACCTTCGGTTGCAGCGACCTCGTAAAGCGATGCGGAAACATCGTTGATGATTGTGGCTCCGGCGCCAACTGCGGCGCGGGCGACCTCGGCGCGGCGCGTATCGATCGAGACCCGTATGCGGTCAGACAGTGCTTCGACGACCGGGATGACTCGCGCTATCTCTTCGTCGATGGAAACGAACGCCGCCCCGGGCCGGGTTGACTCGCCGCCGACGTCGATCATGTCGGCTCCGCTATCAATCAGATCAATTCCGTGCGCGACGGCTTTCGACGGGTCAAGAAAGAGGCCTCCGTCGGAAAACGAGTCGGGCGTGACATTGAGTACGCCCATGACGAGTGTCGTCATGGGCGAGACACTATCGGGGTGCAGGTACCGAAGAGGCTGGTGTCTGGCGTTTTTTTACCGCCGGAGCCTCACTTTCGGCTATTTCAGCAGGCGACTCCGTACCCCATTGCGGTACGTGACCCCACACCTCTTGCAGACCTTTGGAGTCCACGGTCTCTTTTTCCATCAGTTCCCTGGCAAGCGAATGCAGCACGTCACAATGCGTCTCGATGACAGCACGCGCAGTGTCGTGAGCCTCGTCGACGAGCTTACGAATCTCCGAATCGATCTTTGCTCCGATTTCGCCGGAGTAGTTGGCCTGCGTGGTCATGCGGCCGAGAAATACTTCCCCCTCGGGTTGGCCTAGCTGCTGTGGGCCGAGTTCGTCGCTCATGCCATATTGCGTGACCATTGCCCTGGCGACCGAACTGACCTTTTCGATGTCATTTGCAGCGCCGGTCGATGGCTCCCCAAAAATGACTTCTTCCGCAGTGCGGCCGCCCAGAAGCATTGCAAGCTGAGCCTTCATCGACTCTCGAGTAACGATGTTGCGATCTTCAGTCGGCAGCGACAGCGTCCATCCAAGTGCGCGGCCACGAGCGATGATCGAAACCTTGTGCACAGGATCCGCGTGTGGCAAGAGATGGCCGACGAGTGCGTGGCCACCCTCGTGATACGCGATGACGTTTTTTTCCTCTTCAGACATCACCCGCGATTTACGCTCTGGTCCACCCATCACGCGATCGATTGCTTCTTCGAGTTCGAGCATCGAGATCAGCTTGCCTTGGCGTCGAGCCGTGATTATCGCGCCCTCATTTACAAGGTTTGCGAGATCCGCGCCGCTAAAACCCGGAGTTCGTCGTGCGAGAACTTCGAGGTCGACGTCCTCATGCAACGGCTTGTCTTTTACATGCACCTTGAGGATCGCCTTGCGGCCCTCGATGTCAGGGCGATCGACGATGATCTGCCGATCGAACCGGCCGGGACGCAGCAATGCCGGGTCCAGAATGTCGGGTCGGTTGGTCGCTGCAATCAGAATGATTCCGGTGCGGGGATCAAAGCCGTCCATCTCGACGAGCAACTGGTTGAGGGTCTGCTCACGCTCGTCGTGGCCGCCGCCCATACCGGAACCGCGATGGCGTCCTACAGCATCGATCTCGTCCATAAAAATGATGCAGGGCGCGGAATTCTTTGCCTGTTCGAACAAGTTACGAACGCGAGATGCGCCGACACCGACGAACATCTCGACGAAGTCGGATCCGGAGATCGAAAAGAACGGTACGCCTGCTTCACCCGCGACTGCTCGCGCCAGCAACGTTTTACCCGTTCCGGGAGGACCGATGAGCAAGACACCCTTAGGGATCTTCGCGCCGAGCGCTTGGAACCTCGCAGGTGCCTCGAGAAACTCCTTGATCTCGTGGAGTTCGACAACGGCTTCGTCCGCACCCGCGACGTCAGTGAATGCAAGCTTCGGTTCGTCTTTCGACATGAGTCTCGCCTTCGATTTGCCGAACGACATGATTCGCCCGCCACCTCCACCGCTGAAGTGCAGCACGAGGAGGAACAGGATGAAGATGAAGATGATCGGCCCGAGGGTGTAGAGAAGCGTCGTAAGGATATTGTCGCCCTTGCGACGCGAGTCGGTCGGTACAGATCCGAGAAGTTGGGTCGTCAGCGTGTCGACGTAGCCCGCTGGGAACCTGACCGAGTAAGCCTTCCCATCCGTGGTCGTTCCCGTAACAACGCTGTTCTTGTCGTCAATGAACGCGTCTTTGATGCGGCCGTCGCGCACTTGGTTTTGGAACTCGGAAAGAGTCGGATGTGCGACGGGTTTACTGCTGCCACCCGTAGTGAGCGCGAGTCCGACGATGATCACCCCGAGAACAATCCAAAGAAACGGACTGCGTGCAACTGATTTCACAACAGCTCCTAGTTGGCTTGAGATGCCGGCTTGAGACCCTTGAGCGTTCCCATGTTCTTATGTCGGGCGATCCCCCCCACCAGCCTCGTTGTATTTACAGAGGTAGGGAAGGTTTCGATAGCGCTCACTTACGTCCAAACCGTACCCAACAAGAAAATCGGGTGCTGTATGAAAACCGACGTATTTGAGATCTGCCTTGGTTCGTTGAACACCCGTCTTGACGATGAGGGCGCAGGTTTCGAGCGACGCCGGGTCTCTGGCTAGGAGATTCTTGCGCAAGAAGTTCAAGGTGAGGCCACTGTCAACGATGTCTTCGACGATGATTACGTCACGCCCGGCAATGTCGTTATCGAGGTCTTTCAGGATCCGGACGACCCCACTCGTCTTGGTTGCGCTGCCGTAGGAAGCCACAGCCATGAAGTCGAACTCGACTGGGAGCTTTATCGCCCTTGCCAGATCCGCCATGAAAAGTGAGGCGCCCTTGAGGACACCGACAAGTAGCGGCAGGCGGTCTTCGTAGTCTGCCGCGATGATTTGACCCAGCTCGTTCACCTTCTTGCGGAGCTCGTCTTCGGTAACGACAACTTCGCCGAGATATGAATCGATCCCAGGTCCACCGAAATGATGTTGCACGGGGTGAACTTAGCCTCGTCCTACGCTTACTCGTTTTGTTTCGTTTGCACGATTCTCAAGCGTTGGTGGGTGCGGACCACCCTTGTGCCGCCAAAGACGTCGGCGGCTCTTGACTCATTGCGTGCGACCTGCAGCACGCGTTCGATCGCTGCTAAATCCGGCGGGTGTGACTCTTCGTCGAGAAACGGACGCAGCCAGTTTCGCAACGCGCGCCTTGCAAGCGGCGGTTTGGCTGCAGCCACTGCCGACGCTTCCGTGACGTCGATTTCAGACGCGAACATATCGAGGATTTGAGCCTCGTCCCGCAACACGCCCGCTTGGCGAGCGAGCACAGGCACGATGTCACGACTTGCCATCGCGTTGAGCAGCGGGATGAGTTCATGACGCACTCTGTTTCGGAGAATCGACAAATCGTCATTGCTCGGGTCGAGCACCGTATTCAACTTCAGACCGTCACAGAGCGCATGCGTTTCACTGCGCCGCAACTGCAAAATCGGATGACGTTCAGTGCTCATACCTCCAAGGCCGTCGATACCTGCACCACGCATCATGTTGATGAGGACAGTTTCGGCTTGATCATCCGCAGTATGGCCCGTCACCGCGCCATCGGGTAGGGCCTCGAACCGCGCAGAGCGCGCGCTAGCTTCGAGGTTCTTGCCACCATCGAGCGAAACAGACAGTGAGACGAACTTCGCACCAAACCGACCAGCGGCGTCTTCTACCAGCTTTGCTTCGGTTTCAGAGCCACTGCGTAACCCGTGGTCAACATGAACAGCGGTTACGTCACAGCCGGCTTCAACAGCAAGGACCAATAGTGCAAGAGAATCAGGGCCGCCTGACACGGCGCATGCGACAGGTGTGCCGGTCTCGGGAAAGGTACAACGTTCAAGCAGAAACGTGTGCATCGCCGACTCGTTCGATCCATCGGGCCGGCTGACGAATTTCGGAGTACACGGGCAGGTTCTCCGAGCGATGCCAGAGCTTCGCGACGGTTTCTGCACCACCCGACGCTTCAAGTGCGCGGACAAAGTTTGCTCCCTCTGCGTACTGGCGCATCTTCGCGTCGAGCCCGAGAGCGCGCTGCATGAACTTGGCGACTGGATTGCCTTTTTGCCTTCGAGTTGCGATTACCCGGTGGAACCGATCGGCACTCGGAACTCGGTTTGTTCCTGCGCGCGACATCACCACCTCTGCATGACCTTCCAGCAAAGCCATCAAACCCTGCACACGCTCAAGCACACGTTTTTGTTCCGGGGTCGCAAACAGAGCCATCAAACCACCATTACCCGCTGCCGCGCGTCGGGAGCGGAAGTCTTTGACAAAATCTTCGATTGCTGTCTTGAGTGTCTCAGGATCAGTTTGAACATTCGAGAGCAGTGAGTCGATTAACGACCGCATGTACGGGCCCATCCACGAAACGGCGGTGAATTGAGCGCGATGAGTGCACTCATGAATCGCAATCCACAAACGGAATTCTTCTGGAGGAAAACCGAAGCGCTTTTCCATCGACAACATGTTTGGAGCGACGTAATAAAGGATGTCTTGCTCTCCGGCGGAATCTTGGTCGAGTACAGGAACGTACTGACCTAGTACGCGAGATGACATCCAGCCGAGAAGTGCGCCGACTTGCACACCCGCAACCGTTCGGCCGACACGGGCGATGCGACCCTCGGAAATGTTTTCGCTCAGCTTGTCTGTAAGCGGTGTGACGAGACGCTTGAAGGAATCGATATTTGCGCTGACCCACAGGTTTCGATCGGCAACACGTATGCGCGCCGGTCCATCCGCATGCAACCCTGTCTCGGCTTCGACCAACTGTTCGGCCTCGCGAGTAAGTCGCGCCAGGTCAAGGTCGAACGAAGACCGCAGATACGACGCCGCGAAGGGCTCTTCCCGCGCTACTCGCGCCGCTGTCCGTTTTGCCGTCGACCAGGAAATCGGCTCACTCACGCGGGTAACACTAAGGCGTCATACCCGCCTTACGCGATTTTACGGCCGCGCGTCCTCGGGGTCTGAGCAGGTTCATGCTCATAGCAGTACCTACCCTTGTTATAGATCGAAAGAAGGGTGCCGCAACCGGGGTCGCTGCACGTTCGCCCCTTTTTGAATGACCTCGAGGGACGTCCCCCATGGCTTACCGGAGTGCCGGTGACAGAACGTTCATTCATACAGCTTGAAACATCCCGCACGTGATGTGTATTCCAACTCGAGCGATTTTTGGAACATTCACAGACTAAAAAACGGTTGGTGGTTGCTCTTCTTCATTGGCGTGCGCTGTTTGGATGCTGATGCGAATGCGCTCGTAGAGCTGGGTGGGGACTTGATCACGACATTTCGCTGCGATGATGGTTTTCAGTTCGGCTTCGAACTCGAATGCTTCGAGACAGGGAATGCAATCGTCAAGGTGGGCCTGAATGTCGTTGACGTCAGCAGTCTCCAGCTCCCTGTCCAGGAACGAGTACATCGACGCGATCGTGTCTTTACATGGCGGTTTAAATGGATCAGCGCCCATATGTTGCTCACTTGGCATTCGCGAGACCCCTTTGCATCGCGAATTCATACAACGCTTTTTGAAGCGCCTTTCTTCCGCGGTGCAGTCGACTCATCACGGTACCGATCGGAACATCCGTTATGTCGGCTATCTCTTTATAAGAGAAACCTTCTACGTCGGACAATAGAACCGCCATGCGGAACGCCTCGGGCAGTGCCTCGATCGCCTCTTTCACCTGAGAATCGGTAATCGTGTCGAGGAGCTCATCTTCAGCACTCCGACCAAGATCGCCATTCGCTGCGCTGACTCGCTTGTAAAGATAAAGGTCCTCGACATCGTCGATGTCGGTCTGTTCCGGGCGCCGCTTCTTGGCTCGATAACTGTTTATGTAAGTGTTAGTGAGGATTCGGTACAGCCAGGCGCGCAAGTTGGTGCCGTCTTGAAAGCCGCCGAAGGCGCGATACGCCTTTAGGTAAGTCTCTTGCACGAGGTCTTCCGCATCGGACGAGTTGCGTGTCATGCGCATCGCCGCCGTATAAAGGGCAGGCGTGTATTCCATTGCCTTTTCCTCGAACTGCGCCTGATCGGCCATGTGGTGGTCCGTCCTTTAGGGCCTTTGAATTACCGCCCTGACTCTCTCAAAAATATTTGCTTGTCGCAAGCAAGTAGATAATCTGGCGCTGTGCCGAATGCCCACGAAGCTGCTCGACTGAGTGATTCCCTCAGATCGATAACTCGAACCATGCACTCTGGGCGAACGCATCAGGCGATCGAAAATCTTGCCGGCGTGAGACTCGACAAGCTC
>JBBSGY010000123.1:0-7239 GCA_038253645.1 Acidimicrobiales bacterium | reverse complement strand
CGAACTCGCTCCCGCGCTTGTTGCACTGAGTGGTGGTAGCGCCACTAATGCCGCCCGAGACGTCAGCTTCGAAGCTCTCAATCTGGTCACTGCTTTCATCGACGTCGATGACCGGTGGACCGACGACGAGCTCCAGGCAATCGCCGCCGACTTCGGTCCCCGAATTCCCGGCTCGCTCGCGACCGCTACTCCCGAAAGTCTTCGCGCCGGCTTTATCAGCGGGCGCAAGCAATTCCTCGACAAGCCATCCGATCTATTCGACGTACTCGTCGAGGCCGACCGGGCGCACCGCACAACGATTGCTTCGAGTTACGTGAAGAGCGCGGTAAACATTGCGCACGCCGTGTTTGCTCTCGATTTGATGCCGTCGGAAGTCGAACTGGTCGCGATTGAAAAATTCCGCTCCATGCTCGGCGACAGGTTGCTCGACGACAGGATCGCGCTGCACAAAGTGAGTCCCGAACCGGCGACAAACCCGGCGGAGTCGCTCGAAGTCGTGCTCGCCGAACTCAGCTCACTCATCGGTCTCGGCGCCGTGAAACGCGAAGTCAAGATCCTTACCGATGTGCTACAGGTCGAGAAACTGCGTCGTAAACACGGTCTGCCGATCGTCGAGCGTTCACGTCACCTCGTTTTCGTGGGTAACCCGGGAACGGGCAAAACGACCGTGGCACGCCTTCTCGCACGCATCTACAAGGCACTCGGAGTGGGAGCAAAAGGCCACCTCGTCGAGACCGATCGCGCCGGGCTGGTTGCCGGATTCGTCGGTCAGACCGCAGGCAAGGTGCACAAGGTCTTCGAATCCGCGCTCGGAGGAGTTCTCCTTATCGACGAGGCATACACCCTTGCTCGCGGCGCGGACTCCGATTTCGGCCGTGAAGCTGTCGACACCCTCGTCAAGCTCATGGAGGACAAGCGCGGTGAGATCGTCGTGATCGTCGCGGGATATCCGGACGAGATGCACACGTTCGTCGAGTCGAACCCGGGCCTGGAGTCGCGGTTCCCCAAAACGCTCTTGTTCGAGGACTACTCGACCGACGAACTCGTCCAGATCTTAAACTCGCTGTGCACAAGAAATTCGTACGCCTGCGACGACGCTGCTCTTATCGAGGTGAGGAAGTTTTTCGATTCCCAGCCGAGAGACAAGGGTTTCGGAAACGGTCGCCTTGCTCGCAACCTGTTCGAGGCCGCTGTTGCGACTCAAGCCGGCCGCGTACTAGGTGTGGCGGATCCGACATCCGAGCAACTTCAACAGCTGACCGCCGCTGACATCACCTCAGCCGCGTCTTAGGCTGCGAACGTGGCCGGTCGTCTTCTCGCAATTGTCCTTGTTATCGGCCTCATCGCGGGCGCTTTTGTCTGGCGCGGACGATCAAGCGAGCCGGGCGGCCCCTCCGGCAACCCTGTCAACCTCATTTGCGTCACGGAAGCCACTTCGGCCTGCGACGCAATTGCCGCGGCATCAAAGGGTCGGGTCGCCGTAAAGAGCGAAGCTGCTCAAACGACCGCCGTTGCGCTATCGAAAGGAAGTCCGACCGGAGTTGACGGTTGGATTGCGCCGCCTGCATGGATCGAAATGGTTCGGGCGGCACGTCAGCGGAACAATGCCGGCGAAGACCTGCACGTTCCGAGCAAAACCATTGCACGGTCGCCGTTGCTGTTGATCGCCGAAAAGTCTCGCGCATCAGTAATGCGGGCCAACTGCAATAACGATGTGACATGGAAGTGCACGGGCGACGTGATGAACAGGCGGACGTGGAGCGCGCTGAAGGGTGGCCGCCCGGAATGGGGTCAAGTAAAGATCGGATGGGGCAACCCTGAAACATCGAGTTCCGGCCTTGCAACACTTGGCAGTGTGACCGCCGGTTACTTCGGTCGCAGCGACGTCGACGCTTTCGATCTCGATGACGGCGCGTACAGCCAATGGCTGACGGCAGCATCAAGCAGCCTCGTGCGGACAAACGTCGACGCGCTTACGACGATGTTGACAAGTGGCCCTGCGTTGTACAACGCGGTCTCCGCACCCGAGTCGGCAGTGGCACCCCTTCTCAAGACAGCTGCCCGAGCACAGGAATTTGACTCCATTTACCCTGGGCCGCATACAACGCTCGACCTTTCCTACGCCGCAATAGGCACAAGCGGTCGGCTCGGTGATCTTGTCGACAAATATGGTAAAGCCGCATTCCAAGGCGCTTCATGGCGACTTCCGGATAAGGCAACGACTGACCTTCTACGCAACGATGTGGGCATGGGCCCTACCGATTCGTTGTTATCCGCCGGCGCGATGGAGCGCCTTCACACAAAATGGCAACAGGAGCTCGCAAGATGAAACGATTCGCCCTTCCACTGGTTGCACTGCTTCTGTTGAGCGCGTGTTCGCCGGCGAAAAACACCGCCGGCGATGTGCCGAGCGGATGCAACTCAATAGATATTGCATCGTCGCCCGAAAAAGTAGAGCTCCTGAACGGGCTGACAAAAGAATTCAACAACTCGAAGCAGGCAAAGTCGGGCACGTGTGCATTCGCCCGCGTAACCAAAGTTTCGTCCGGCACCGCTGCAACCGCTCTCGTCAATGGATGGGATGAAAAGGCAAACGGCGCAAAGCCCGTAATCTGGTCGCCATCTGCAAGTACGTGGGGTGGAATCGTCAACCAGCGTCTTGCTGAAAAGGGTCAGACAGCAATCGTGCCGACCGACTTCAAGTCGTTCATGGTCACGCCGCTTGTAATCGCGATGCCCAAGCCCATGGCTGAAGCTCTTGGTTATCCAAACACGCCAATCGGTTTTTCCGACATTGCAGCACTTGCAAAAGACCCGAGCGGCTGGGCGTCGAAGGGTCACCCCGAGTGGGGCCAGTTCCGTCTCGGACGCACCAACCCGAACTTCTCGACCGCCGGGTTGTCGAGCGGTGTCGCGATCTATTACGCAGGAGCGAAGAAAACATCTGACTTGACTCTCGAAGACATCAACAATCCAAGTGTCGAGGGTTTCGCCAAGAGCGTAGAATCGTCCGTTGTCCACTACGGCGACACAACACTCACGTTTCTCAACAACCAATACCGAAGCGACCGCGCCGGCGCGTCACTTAGCTACGTCTCTGCTGTGGCTGTCGAAGAGAAGTCGGTCATCGACTACAACTCCGGCAATCCTGACGGCATCACCGATCCGGGCGAGACACCTCGACCACCGCGGATCCCGCTCGTTGCGATCTATCCGAAAGAAGGAACGCTCTTCAGCGATGACCCCTTGTTGACCCTGAACGCGCCGTGGGTGTCAGACGCACAGAAAACGGGGGCGGCGAAATTCACCGAATTCGTACTACGCCCGGAAAACCAGGCCAAGGTCTTGAAAACGGGATTCCGCCCAGGAAACCCGTCGGTTGCAGTCGGAGCGCCGATCGGCCCGGAATCAGGAACTGACGCAGCGCAGCCGCAGACAACCCTTGGGATTCCCCAGCCTCAAGTGTTGATCCGCACGATCGACAAGTGGAATGAGCTGCGCAAACCAGCGCGCGTGATGATGGTGATGGACGTCTCCGGCTCTATGGGCGATGAAGCCGGCGGCGGCGAAACAAAGCTCGACCTGGCAAAGCGCGCGGCAATCGATGCGCTTGGAAGCTTCAAGGACGACGACCAAGTCGGCTTGCGCATCTTTTCCACCGACGTCAGCTCGAAAGCGCCGACGGAATATCAAGATGTCGTGCCAATCAAGGCTATCGGTGTACAACGCGAGGTATTGACGAATCAACTGCGTGCGCTCGAGCCCAAAAACGGCACTCCACTTTACACAGTTGCCAAAGCATCATTCGACGACATGAAGGCAAACTTCGATGCAAGCCGCATCAACGCAGTGTTGTTACTGACCGACGGCAAGAACGAAGACCCGAAGAACAGTGATCTCAACGGGATGCTCAACACGCTGCGGTCTGGAAGCGAGGGCAACTCCAACTCAATTCGAATGTTCACCATCGCCTACGGAAGTGACGCGGACAAAGCAACGATGAAGCGCATGGCCGAAGCAACAAACGCTGCTTCTTACGACGCGACTGATCCAAAGACAATCAACAACGTCTTCAACTCAGTGGTTTCCAATTTCTGATGTTGGAGCGCTTGCCCGAACGGATTCGAACACCGAAGGTCGCACGGGCGATGACTTCACCATCGGCAATCATCCTCACCGGTCTCGGGGCGGCGGCGGTCGTCGCCTCAGGCTTGCCACTCGTACTTGCACCCGTTGCCGGGGCGCTTGCTTATCTCACCCGGGTCAGTATCGCATTCCCGCGACCGACGCCGGGTGAGCAAATCTCGCCGAATTCGTTGCGTGAGCCGTGGCGTTCGTTTGTACGCGACGCAGTACAGGCGAAGACGCGTTTCGATCAAACATTGCGCCGCATTCCCGATGGTCCGCTCCAGGAACGTCTTGCGACTCTCGGTGACCGCATCGGCGATGGCGTTCAAGAATGCTGGCACATTGCCCGCAACGCGGACTCGATGGAAGAGGCACAGCACGCAATTCGTGCACAGGAGATCCAAACCGAACTCGACGCCGTGCAGCGAGACAAGACGAATACGCGCGATGACGACGATCGCGCGATGCTCGGCAGAACGGAGGCGGCCCTCAACGCCCAGCTGGCTTCATACAAGCGCCTCAAGTCCGTCGCTGATGATGCTCGAAACCGCCTCAGGCTGCTCAATGCGCAGCTGGACGAGGCGGTCGCGCGCGCGATCGAATTATCGGTGCGACGCAGCGATGTAAGCGAAGTCGGCGCAGTTTCCGACGACGTCGAAAACCTGGTCACAGAGATGGAAAATCTTCGTCAGGCGTTAGAGGACACGTCCTAAAGGTTGAAGTGCAAGCTGAAAAATAGGGGAGAACTGGCGCCACCTCGACCTGACAGCAATGATGTGTTCATGATTCGTCTCCTCCGCCGCATTAGCCGGTATTTCACTGCACTCGTTTCGGGCAAATTCAATGAGCTCGCGGACCCAAAGGTGCAATTGGAACAAGCCATCGAAGAGGCAAAAAATCAACACCGTCTGCTCACGGAGCAGGCGGCCAACGTGATTGCCAACCAAAAGAGCATCGAAATGCAGCTCAGTCGCAAAGTCGACGAGCTCGAAGATTTCAATCGCAAGGCACGCCAGGCCGTGCTCATGGCAGATGACGAGCAAAAGAAGGGTGACGCCACGAAGGCAGCTGAGTTCAGCCGGGCAGCTGAGAGTTTTGCCGGACGTCTGGTGGCAATCGAAGCTGAAGTGGAGTCACTGAAGACTCTTCATGGTCAGGCATCGCAGGCCACGGCACAAGCCAAGCAAGCAGTTCAGGGAAATTCGTCCCAACTTCAGAAGAAGCTTGCCGACCGTCAGCGTCTGCTGAGCCAGCTCGACCAGGCCAAGATGCAAGAACACATGAACTCCGCCATGCAGTCGCTGTCCGAGACTGTCGGCGACGACGTTCCGACCTTTGACGAGGTGCAGCGCAAGATCGAAGCCCGTCAGGCGAAGGCGCTTGGTCATGCAGAACTGCACGAAGGCTCCGTCGAAGCAAGCATGCTCGAAGTAGAGCGCGCCGCCATGAACACCGAGACTTCTGCACGTCTTTCGAAGATCAAGGCCGAACTGGGCGTTGCCAGCGCGCCTGCTGCCGAGATTTCCGAGGCTGCATCCAAAGAAAGACCCACAGAAGGTTGAGGATCCTGTCAACCAAATTCATTTGGTTGCGTCTTTATTGAAGTGATCAGCCGGAGAAAGTTTTTGAGTGGCTCTGCCCTGCTCGTTGCCGGCGGCGTCACCAGCGCGTGGGGGCTGAACGAGAACCCGAACATATTGCACACGCTCGGCCTTTCGAGCAGTCCGGACAAACACGTGCCCCCATCTGCCACGAACGTCCACAGCGGTTCTTTCGACAGCGTGCACATGCACAAGTCGGTTGTCTACAGCTATACCGTTCCCGAAACGCAGCCAGTTGCGACTGTCTTTGCATTGCATGGCCGCGGAAGCAACCACACGAACACTTTCGACGAGTTGCGCCTGCATGACTTCGTAGCAGCGGCGAAGTTGCCACTCGCGATCGCCGCCGTCGATGGCGGCGATCACAGTTACTGGCACGCTCGTGATGACGGTACAAATGCCATGAGGATGCTCGTTGAAGAGTTCGTGCCCCTGATCGAGAAACACACGCACACCGACAGGCGCGGTGTTTTCGGATGGTCGATGGGCGGCTACGGCGCTATCCTGGCGTCGGTCATGAACCCGGAGCTGTTCGGCGCGACTGCCGCTTTGAGCCCGGCGCTTTGGACGAAAGCATCCGACTCTGCCGATGGCGCGTTCGACAATGCCGATGACTTCAATCGCAACGACGTTTTCATGCTCAGCAAGACACAGCCGCTGAAACATCTGTAGCTTGCCTGCGGATCAGGTGATCCGTTCTATGCCGCGGCGCGACAGTTTGCGCAAGCCACGCGTGCAACAGCAAATTTCGGCAGAGGCTTCCATGACGGTGCGTACTGGCGCAGTATCGCGCCGAATGCCCTTCGGTTTTACGCCGCCGATACTCTTCACTTACCTTGATATTTCAGCAGAACCTGAAGCGCATTCAGACACTGGTCTACGCGGGTATGTTCACGTCCGACTGCATGCCTATTTACCCGCTCTACGCGATCATGTTCAGCGAGCGCAGCGGTCTGAGCACGGCACAGATAAGTGAACTGTTTTCAATTTGGATTGCAATTGCGTTGTTCAGTGAAATTCCCACGGGAGCATTGGCCGATCGGTACTCACGCAAGTGGTCCCTCGTCATCGGACGTTTGCTTCAAGGATTGGCATTTGCCGTCTGGCTCATCGAGCCGAGCTTTTGGGTTTACGCGGCGGGCTTCGTTATTTGGGGAATCGGCTTCGCGTTCAGCTCCGGGTCACTTCAGGCCTATCTGTACGATGAATTGGCATCGATCGACCAGAGCGATGAGTTCACGCGCATTTACACCCGCTCTCAGGCGCTGCTGCTCGCCGGAATGGCACTTGCCTATATCAGCGCGAGTCTCATCGGTGCAAGCCATTACTCCCTTCTGCTCTCGCTGAGCATCGGGGTAAGCGTTGTCTCTGCGGCTTTCTACGCGCTGCTCAGGCTGTCGCAAAATATCGGCATGGCCGCCGAGACCAGTCCATCAGGCATTTTGGAACGCGTTGAATCCGATCGGTAGTTGAGTGCTGGTTTTGTGAAACCGGATGAATTTTCTGCGCT
>JBBSGY010000122.1:0-7268 GCA_038253645.1 Acidimicrobiales bacterium | reverse complement strand
GACGCTTGGACCGATCACCCACGTCCTTCCGCACGAGCGCCTCGCTGCCGCGGATCCCTAGATTTGACCCACATCGATGCCGGGAGCCCCGATTTTCTTCTCGCAAGGAAGACAAACGAAGGAAGTAACCATACTGCGATGATGTTTCCTGTGGTGATCGCAGTGAATCTGACCCATAACCATACCTTTTGAGTTTTTATGACGCAGCGAGAAGGAAATCTGGCCGGCAAGACGCACGTGGTATTTGCAGGATGGTGCACTAGTGCCGTGTCTTCTGAATAGGCGCTCGATTGCTGCGAGCCGGGGCGTCACGAGAAGACAACGACCAGCGGGCTGGCCTCCGCGTGACTCAAGCGGGCGCTCTACACGCCATCCGAGAACCTGAAGCATTTGGATCTGCGTCGTTCACGATTTGTCGAAGCTTGCGTTCAATTGCCCGGTCGATCTGCGTTACGGGGGCTGCCGTCACTCTTCACGTCGATATGCAGGTTGGTTGATGCAAACCATCGCAACACATCGTCGGCGACATCCGAAGCCATTCGCACAGCGAGTTCCAGATCACTCACTCGCGCCGAAGGCACCATTGCCTTAACGATAAAGTCTTCGGAGTAGGTATCGAAACCCGAATAGCGCGACTTCAATAACGTTGTGGATTCGCGCCTTCTATGACGTAAGGATTGGGCGAATGGCTGGGCGCACCTGACGGCGAAATGTAGCGGCCGATCCATGGCGAATACACACGATCACCGACAAACAACAGTACGAGGTCTTCGTCAAACCGTCCGCCGCGAAAACTGAATCGCTTGGTCAGAAGGTCTTCGTCCTCACGGGCCTTGCGATACCAAGGAACGCCAAACGGCAGGAACTCCTCTTCGGTTATCGGGTCGCCTTCACCGTTGAGTTCCGCGATGACCGAGCCGATGTGATCAGTCACTTGTGCGCGCAGTTCGAGCGCGCTCTCTCCATGCACTTCGAGCACCGCAATCGGACGGTTCTCGACGTGCACAGTTGTCGACGAACGCTCGAAGATGATCTTGCCGGCGCGAGAACGGCGCACCAGCTCGAAGCCATTCCAAACAATGGTCTCTTCAACGATGTCGTCGGAGTGAAGCGCAATGCGACGCCTGAGCATGCCGTCCGAGTCGTAAGCACACACGACACTCGAGCCGTTCACGGACGCTGAAATCAGATGACCGGCGTGGCTCCATGTATAACTCTCGCCGTTTGCACCTTTGATGAGATTGCCGGACGCGTCGTAGTCGTATGACGCTGCCATATTGGCGAGATCACTGTTTGGCCGGCTCGACGCACGCAGCTTGTTGGAGGCCTCTTCGTATGTATAGGAACGTTCCCACTCGGCTGCGGGGGCGACATGCGCTACATGGGTGATGTTGTCGTGCGTGTCAAGCGTATAGGTATTTGTGTAGCGGCGAAATGCATTGCCTTCACCACCAGGTTCGAATCCCTCCGCCTTGACCAACCGATCGATACCGTCATAGCTGTAAGACGCGACAAGCTCTGTTCGGTCAGTGACGCTGATAACGTTTCCAACCGGGTCATATACGAGCTGATGGTCTTGGACTGTTGTGTCTTTGCTTTTGTTGGCAGCCAAAATTTCCGCCAGACGGCCTGCCGCGTCACGACGGTGGCTCATACGAAGAACTTTGCCGAGCAATCCGCTCGCGAAATGGCCGGTTGCGGTGTATCGAAGATCACGGGCAACGGGGACGGGTTCGCCGTCGCCGCGTCGTGCCGCGATCAGCTGCACGCGACCCTGTGCGCCGTACTGGTAGTGAATCGCAATACCATCCGGTCCGACTAATCGGGCGGGCCGGCTCAGAGCGTCGTATCGCGCCTCAAAGCGCCTGCCGTTGCGCGGTACGAGCGGATGATCGATCGTCGTCAATATGGGAATCATCTGACCGGCGTGAACAAGTTCGCTGACAGAAGACCAATCCGGCTCGGCAGTCTGGGCCGTCGTCGGATAGAGAACGCGCTTGACCGGGTTGCCGTGCAGATCGCACTCTTCAAGAACCTCGAGACCTCCAGCGTGGAGACGCATGTGAGGTTTGGAAACGAGATTGTGATCGGCAACATCAGGAACGTTTGTCTCTCCCCCGCCCCAGACGATTCGCTCGATCAGGTGCTCTTCACCCTCGCGGTTCGATACAAACACATGAGTGAGTGAGCCGGCAGCGTCATATCTGTAGCGAGTAGAACTGCCGTCCGCATGGTGATGGCGCAACAGCTCACCTGATGCTGAACGAACGAACGACTTCGAACCGGCGTCGAAGATGTCAACTCGAATCGTTCGAGAAAGCAGGTCGAAAGACGTTTGCTCAGCGGAGCGGCCGGCCGCATCGAACACCTGGGTGATGTTGCCGCGAATGTCGCGCTCATAACGGTGTTCAATGTGTTCGGTGGGCGTAAGTGATCGCCTGACAGCCACGACATTGCCCAACGGATCAAAAAGCTCCGTCGTCGGCGTCTGCGCGTGCAATGCCGCCTGAACCGCTGCTCGTGCTTCGAATACGTGACGCGATGACCGGCGCGAACCGAAGTCTCCCGCGCGCCCTTGTGAAGAACCCTGCCGCGATGCATACCATTCGCTATCCAGAACCTTGTCGTTTGCATCGTGGAACGTCGAACTCCACGGACCACTATTGGACATAGTGACTGTGCCATCAGGATGATCAACGCGAATGACTTCGCCCAACGCGCCTCTCGTAATAAGCCGGCCGCGCCGCAACGCGTCTTCCCGCTCTACGTCGTCACCAAGTATCTCGTCCGAAAAGAATGGCACAGCCTGACGCACAACACGGCCGAGCGCGTCGCGCTCGACAAGATCAGTCGTCAGCCATCTGTCATCGCCGGCACGGCTCGAAATACCGATAAGCCTGCCGAATGCGTCGTAGATCGAGACGCGTTCGAATACGCGCACAGAGGGGCGACCGTGACGATCGCGATGGCGCGTACGGACCCATGTCGGCTTATTGTCACGACGCCATGAGTCGAGACGGTAGGTCTGAACCGCCGTCGGGTCGTCGCCAGACGATGCTTCAATCGTGTCGTTGGCAACTATGTCACCCGAACCGTCACCGGGTTTTCCTATTGCCGCAACTGACAGCACGTTGCCGGCCGGATCGAAGCGGCGAATAATTACGTTGCCGTTCGGATCAACCTTGCGCCACCATTTGAGCGTGCGCGGATGCATTTCAGTGCGTGTGACATTTCCAAACGCGTCCTCACTTTCGAGCACAGTGAGCATGGCGTTGTCATAACGAAGCTTGCGCTCGTGCCCCAGCGCCGTTCGAGTCGAGCTGACAACGTAAAAGCGACTCGCGTCATAGCTCTGTGTCGTACCCGGTGACCACCAACCATCATCATCGCGTTCGTAACCACCTTCGAAACGAAGTAACTCATCGACGGATTCGTCGGTAACAAGATCATGGACTTTGACATTGTCGAGTGCTAGTTGCTCGACTCGACACAAGAGAGCACGTGACTCGATCCTTCCGATTTCGAGCACCTGGCTGCAATCATTTGACCAATAACGGTGACGTTTCTTGCTCACCATGGCCTTCGCGTCGCTCTCGAATGCATTGCGAAGATCACGTGGGTCAAGCAATTGACTTGTTGAACGCTTGATCTCGGAAAATGCCCACTCGGTCTCTTGCATCGGGACGCCGATTCGATACCAGGTCGACTGATCGGCCGAATGGGACACCACCGTGTCGCGGACGATCACACGGTCATAACCCTGCGCCTCGACATCGGGTTCTCGTCGGCGATATGAAACCTCGGCCGAGCGCGTTACGACACCCAGGTCATCCGCGGCAAGCGTCATCTTGTGCTGCACTTGAGGGTCAGATCCCTTTGTGTCGTAGACAACATTGATCGACTCATTGGTCTGTGCATCGAAACACGCAACGTTGTCAGCCCGTCCCGGCTGCATCTGGCGAACCCACGCCGTTGTCTCAGAGACCCGAAGAGGAACGCCTCCAACACCGGCAACAAGCTCTTCGCGCAACAGCCAGCCACGCAATACCTTGTGCGCGTCAGTTACGTCACGCGCTTTTTGACCCAGCGGCATTTGGTGTCCGCTGAGCCAGCGGTGCCGTCCCGAAACCTCGTCGGTATGAAACTCGCCGATGAGTTCTTCTGTGAGGTCTCCCCCATCGACCATCGTTCCGGTGTGAAACCAACGTTTGGTCACCAAGAACGGCGCGCGACGGTTCTCCGTAACGTCAAGGACGTCGTCATCAGGAAACAGACCTGGCAGCGCGTAGTCCTCTGCTAAACCGCCTTGCCAAATCTCGCTCGCCGCAAACCCAATGAAAGAGCCCTCTTCGCCCTCGTATGCCGCGTGACGGAATACGTATCGACGCATGAGCCGAGTCAACGTGAGCGAATCGCGAACCTCGAGGCGCTCAACCACGTGAACCGGAACCGGCGAAGTGAAAACCCACTCTTGGCCGGTGTCGCGATCACGACGCCAGAGATCGGTTGAAGAAGCGTATGAAACGCGGGCAACTGCGCCACGGCCATTATCGACGGATGCCAGCAGCTCCGCAGTTTGGTCGCCGACCGGCGCAAGATAGCGAACAGTCGGCTCGTCCCCTGAGCGATCCACCCATACAACAGAGTCGAAGCCACGGCCGAAAAGGTCGACAGCAGCAGCGTGTCCTCCGGTTGTCGCACCCGGAGCGGAAATGGTTTGGACATCGGCGAAACAACGGCCACCACTGTTATGCCAGAAGCGGATTTTGCCGTCGCTGAGAAGCAAGAGATCAACCGCTCCGTTGCCGGTAAGGTCGGCAAACACGACCGAATCGGCGCCCGCGCCAATCACCGGTGGTGTGTCCATTACGATGCGCTCGCCAAACCGCCCACGTCCAAGACCGGGCCAGTAACAAACCTCGCCGTCACGAACGCGAATGAGATCGAGCAAACCATCACCGGTGATATCGGCGACGTGGAACGACTGCTTGTCATCTTGCGAAAGACGCTGCGGACGAACGCGCTCAGCATCGCCGAGTCGGAGAATTACCGGATCACCAAATCCTTCTTCACCCTGCGACGGATACCACCGAATGATTTCGTCGTTCGCGACAACAACATCATCTGCAAAGTCACCGTTGAGATCAATGTACCCAATGTGTTGATCGTCGTGTTGATTGTTGTGTTGACCGTCGCGACCGCCCCTGGCACGCGACGTAAGCAACGGTTGATAACTACGCTCGTGCGCCAATGCAGTCTCGGTGAGATCAACAACCGGAAGTGGGTCCTCATATGGAACGACTTCGGGCGCCGCAAATCGGACACCACCGAGGTTGCGTACAAAGCGCCACTGATCACCGTCGCGACTCAATACGCCGGGTAGGCCCTCTGTGTAGAAGTCGGTCCAACGCGCCATCGCGGCGTCATTCGCCAAACTTGCGATGACATCGGGCGCATCAAGTTCAAAAGTCGCGAGCTCGGTGGCGCCTGTGTATGAGAAAGACAGCGTCGGCAGTGAACGCCGCTCGACATCGTTGCGTTCGCGCCATGTATATCCAGTGTGAGTGGTGCTGGTGAGAACTGTTCGCGAACGGGAGTTGTCATATGCGAACTCGGTGGCCGATACAACACGAGGCTCGGTGCCCAGCTCTGAGAAGCGATGGAACATGAGTATGCGATGACATCTACGCCAGGTGCGGATTTCGAAACCAAACCTGTTGTCCGAAAATGCGTCACTCCGAACGGCCCACGTTTTCGACTCCACCGGTGTGGGGTGTTCGTCGTCGTGGTCGCCGTAGTCGAAGACGATCTCGAAGTGCCACGGACCGCGATCATGGGGAGCTGCGTTCGCGTAAAGCACACGCTTCAGATAACGCGCGCCACCGCTCGCGTCGACCCGATCGCGCCGGTGGGCCTCTGAAGAATGGTTCAGATCTACGCCGTCCAAGTTTTCGGCTTTGTAGATATAACGAACAACATTGCCGCGGTCATCGAAACGTTCATTGAGCAACCAGCGAGCAATGCGCGTCGAATCCGTCGGGTCGCTTATGCGACCGTCCGGGTTGATTCCGTAGAGCGAAGTGACGTTGTGGGCGTCGACCGTACGCCAGTGAGTTTGGCCACTGGGCTGATGCAACCATCGCTCAACGCGCTCGAACTGCTTCTCATGGCGGCGGCGGTACCGAATGACCGCGTATTCGCCAACCTCGAATCTGTCTTCTATGTATCCGCCGCTGACACGCAGCCCCGGGACGAGCTCATCAGACCCGATTTCGAATGGGTCTTCGTGATCGTCATAGAGCGGAGCCTGCCTCGACGTCTTGCGACCGATCGACGGAACATCAACATCCCAGCCAACCCCGAAAACGCCATTCGCGCGGCGCGAGTCATATTCGAGTTTGAGGTCAGGTCCAAAACCACCTCGGCCTTCGCTCAAATACAGCGGAATGAGCGCGCGCGAAGAACCGGTGAACGCGTCGACGTAGACCAGATCTTCAGAATTCTCAGGCCGAAGTCCTTTCGGATCTTCGATTCCTTCAATTTCGACCGGCCCGCCATGTTCGTTGGATTCGAAAACTTCTCGACATTGCGCGAAGTGCTGTTCGCTACTGCTGCTCAAAACCACCACTCACTGCAAGCTCATCCGTGCCATTAACGATCATTGGCCGGATGAGCGATTCCTTCGACTACGCACAGTAATCAAAGATGCGCGTGAGAACCTGATCGAGAGGCTCGAATTCAGAAAGAAGTGGCTACCGAAGGAGGAGGGCTGTAATCGAAATTGGTCGATTTCATGGCTTGACCCCGGCTCGGTCCGGAAAATTATCCGTAGGAGCCTGGGATGCTCCTAAGCCCAAGGGCAGTGCTTCAGGGTGCCGTTGTCGGGGTCGCGCTGCCAGACGTAGTCGTTACAGGCGGTCGCGTTGTAGTTGTTCGGATTGTTGACGAGGACTTCACAACCGCGGTCGTTGACGTCGTTGACGAACTGGTGGTCGTTGGCGGCAGCAACGCCGTCGTCGGTGCAATTACCGCTGGAACGATTGTCGACGTCAAAGTGCTGGACGTAGCAGTTGTGGTGGTGGTGGTGGTGGTGGTGGTGTCGGAACTTCCTCCGGAGTTCTTGAACAGCAGCCAGCCGAGGCCGACGCCGAACAAGATCGCAAGCAGCGCGATGGTGATTACCGGTGCAATCCATTCTCTATGTGTCTTGAGCTCGTCCGGCTCAGGTTCACGTTCACCGGGAGTAAAGCCGACAGGACGGTCTGGAT
>JBBSGY010000121.1:0-7315 GCA_038253645.1 Acidimicrobiales bacterium | reverse complement strand
ACGCAAGCCATTCTGCTCGCCGACAAGGCGCAGACCGAGCGCAACACAAGTGAAATGGCGAAGTACACCCGCCTCGCTGAAGACTTCGCGAACCGCATGACCGGCCTCGACTCAGAAGTCGAGACTCTCAAGGAACTCCATCTTCAAACCAGTCAGGCAGCAGATCAAGCGCGCACCGCAGTCGATCGCAATGCAATTTCGCTGCGCAAGAAACTTGCCGAACGTCAAAAGCTTTTGTCGCAGCTCGACCAAGCCGATATGCAAGAACAGATGAACAAGGCTATGACCCAACTGTCTGAAACATCGTCGACCGCGCCACATATCGATGAAGTACGCGCAAAGATCGAGCACCGCTACGCAAAAGCGCTTGGTGCGGCAGGCGTCAGCGATACAGGTGTAGAGGCGCAGGCTCTCGAAATCGAGCGAGCGGCAATGGAGGCGCAATCGCGCGAACGCCTTGACGCGTTGCGCAAACAGCTTGGCCTTCCTCCCCGACCGGCGACGTCGTCAGACTAGTGCAGTGACACGTAAATAGGTGCGCGGTTACAGCGAGTCGGGGACGTTGTTCGCTAGGCGCGGCGCCGAAGCCCGAACTCAAGAGCAGTTTCGAGGCGTCGGAACGCCGCGAGCGGCGTCATCCGGCCGTTGTAACCGCCAGTTATTTACGTGTCACTGCACTAGCCTGCCCAGGTCATGTCCGACCCCGTTCGAATTATCTTCTTTGGTGGTCTTGGCGAGATCGGGCGCAATTGCGCAGCCATCGAGATCGCCGGCCGTCTGATGCTCATCGATGTGGGCCTCATGTTCCCTGATACGGATATGCCCGGCGTTGACCTGGTGCTTCCCGACTTCACCTACCTGCGTGAGAACTCGCATCGCATCGAAGGTGCCGTTATCACCCACGGTCATGAAGACCACGCCGGCGCTCTTTCATATCTGCTGGCCGACTGCTCATTTCCGATCTACAGCTCGAAGCTCACCCTCGGCCTCGCCAGGCATCGCATCGACGAAGCAGGTCTTCTCGATCGTACGAAGCTCATTCCGGTGGAGGACAACGAGCGACGCAAGATCGGCCCGTTCGATGTCGAGTTCATTCCGGTCACCCACTCGGTCCCGCATGCGTTCGCCATTGCATTCCACACACCACAGGGCATTGTGCTGCACACCGGCGACTTCAAGCTCGATCTCACTCCGATCGATGGTCGCCGAACCGAGCTGTCGCGCATCGGAGCACTTGCGGCAAGTGTCGCCTCCGGCGAGCAGAAAAACGTCGCCTCCGGCGGGCAGAAGACCGGTGGAATCCGCCTGCTTCTCTCCGACTCGACCAACGCTGAGGAGCCGGGTTTTACTCCGAGCGAATCAGCTGTTGGAGAAGTGCTGCTGGAGTGTTTCCGCGACCACCCCGACAAGCGCATCGTCGTAGCGTGTTTCGCAAGTCATATTCACCGCGTGCAACAAGTAGCGAACGCGGCGATCGAATCCGGTCGCGTTATCGCAACGCTCGGCCTTTCGATGCTCAAGAATGTTCGTCTCGCTCGCGAGATGAAGCTGCTCAACATTCCCGATTCGGCTTTGATCCCGATCGAAGACGTCAACAAGCTCGAGCCGGGCAAAGTCTGCGTAGTCTCGACGGGTTCGCAAGGCGAGCCGATGTCAGCGCTTGCGCGGATGGCGGCCGGGCAAAGCAAGTGGCTCGAAGTTGGCGACGAAGATGTTGTGATTCTTTCGTCGCACCCGATCCCCGGAAACGAAACGAGCGTGGGGAAAGTCATCGACGGCCTTTACCGTCGTGGTGTCGAGGTCATTCATTCCGGCCTCGCACGCGTGCACGCAAGCGGTCACGCTCGCCAGCAAGAACTCAAAACCATGATTTCCGTTGCCAAACCCGAATTCTTTATTCCGGTACACGGTGAGTATCGCCATCTGACCCATCACGCGCGCATCGCGGCCGAGATGGGCGTGCCGCTCAACAATGTGTTGCTCTGTGAAGACGGTGACGTCGTGCAGCTGACTGACAGCGGGCTCGACTTCGACGGCGAAGTTCCAGCCGGTTACCTCTATGTCGATGGCAGCAGCTCCGACATCGGTAGGGGTGTACTGCGCGATCGCCAGGTGCTCGCACAAGAAGGCGTCGTCATGGTGGTCGTAACTGTGGACGTAAGGGCGGGCAAGATCGTCAGCGGTCCGGTGATTCACACCCGCGGTTGGGTCTATGCACCCGAAGCCGAAGCGCTGCTTGCCGAGGCGCAGGTCATAGTGGGCAAGGAGCTGGCGAAGATCAACCCGGAAGCCATTCGTGACATCGAAAATGTGCGGCGCACCGCGCGCAAGGCCCTCGGTTCTTTCGTTGATCAACGCACTCGACGCCGCCCGATGATTGTCCCTGTAATCATGGAGATCTGACGGGTCGAGACGCCGCGTTTGGTGCGTCCTTACAGTCGTGATAGCGCCATCCGAGAGCTATTGCACGGCTGAGAGGACGCACCGAAACGCGCTGAGCCGGCGATAGGCCACGCCGAATGGGGGTCGGGTCGGAAAAGAGCGAATCTGAGACGTGGCACCAGTAGCTTGAGAGGCACTGTGGCAGCAACACGAACTCGTTCCAGACCGAACCGGTCCACCAAGGGAAGGCGCAAGTCTGCTCGTAAGACTTCGGCGATGATCAACCTTCGCAATGCAATCGTGGACCATCTTGGTGGCCAGTCCAATGACGTTTGGGGCATGTTGTTGCTTCTCGCCGCCGCGCTCGCCGCGCTTGGCATCTATGCCGACGTCATCGGTCCGGCCGGTCGTGGCATTCGTATTGGCACCGAAGTCGCCTTTGGCTGGGGTCGCTTTATGGTCCCTGTCGCGCTGGGCGCGGTTGGTTTCTCGCTCGTTCGCAACCATGAGGAGTCCGATACAGCGCGCGTCGCCGCCGGTCTCGTGCTGGCGAGCATTGCCGTCATGGGTTGTGCCTACCTCTTCGGAGGAGCACCGGGCATTGATGCAACTCGCGGCGAGGCAATGGATGCCGGCGGATACGTAGGCGTTGTACTCGTCGGGCCGCTCCGCGCGCTGTTGGGCCCGTGGGGCGCCGGCCTCATAGTGATTACGCTCGCGGTTCTCTCTTTCGTCGTCCTCACACGCGTGTCTCTACGCGATGCGCTTGTGGTTGTGAGCGACAAAGTCTCCGGAGTTACACATTCTGCCGCTGAGCGAATTCGCGAGCGTCAACAGAACAAGGCGACAAAGCCTGAACCGATAATCGACCTTGCCAAGCATCGACAAAACGAGTTCGACGATGCCGACGAGTACCTCGAAGACGAATTCGAGGACATCCCCGGATCAGACGACGTCAAAGAAGACGAACCATTCATCGACGAATCGGAAGACGCAGAAGACGACGAGCGTGAAGACATCCCCGAAGACATCCCCGAAGCCAGTGGTCTAGAGGTAGGTGGCGCGGGCGAGCAACTGCCGATCGGTCTCGGCCCGGCGGCAGAGCCGACGAACTGGAAGAAGCCGGCACTCACACTGCTCAAGCGCAGCCAGGCCCAAGCAGTCGATCGCCGCGCAGTCGAAAACGCGGGTCGTGTACTCGAAGAAGCGCTCGCGGCTCACGGCGTCGATACAAGCCTTGTCGGCATGACGGTCGGCCCGGCGATCACCAGGTATGAGCTGGAGCTCGGCGCGGGTGTCAAAGTCGCTCGTGTAACCAGTCTGCACAAAGACATCGCGTATGCAATGGCGTCGGCAGATGTGCGAATACTCGCTCCGATTCCCGGTCGTTCCGCGATCGGTATCGAAGTTCCAAACCGCAACCGGTCACTCGTCACCCTCGGCGACATCATGAGCTCCGAGGAAGCGCATGCCGCGACGCACCCGCTTGAAGTCGGGATCGGTCGTGACATCGCAGGGCGAGCTGTGCTTGCAAACCTCGCCACAATGCCGCACATCCTTATTGCAGGAGCGACGGGTGCAGGAAAGTCGAGTTGCATCAACTCACTCATAACGTCGGTTCTCATGCGCAACACTCCCGAACAGGTGCGCATGATCCTCGTCGATCCCAAGCGTGTCGAACTCGGTCAGTACAACGGTTTGCCGCACCTTCTCACTCAGGTCGTGACCAACCCCAAGCGTGCAGCCAACGCGTTGCAATGGGCGGTAACCGAAATGGAACGGCGTTATGACGTTCTTGCGGAAGTCGGCGTTCGCGACATCACCGGTTTCAACCAGGCGTGGGATCGTGGTGAGTTGAAAGAGACACCGCACCCGCGCCTGCCGTTCATCCTCGTGGTGGTTGACGAGCTCAACGACTTGATGATGGTCGCCGCGCGCGACGTCGAAGCATCGATCACTCGCATCGCGCAGATGGCTCGCGCGGTAGGCATTCACCTGGTCATCGCAACGCAACGCCCGTCGGTCGACGTGATTACCGGTGTAATCAAAGCCAACGTTCCGTCGCGACTCGCGTTTGCCGTGTCGTCACTTGCCGACAGCCGGGTCATTCTCGACCAGCCCGGCGCGGAAAGACTGATCGGACAGGGCGACATGTTGTTGCTAGGTGCCGGCTCCTCGGTGCCGCGACGCATTCAGGGCGCGTGGGTCGGAGAAGATGAGGTGCGCCGTGTTGCAGCACACTGGAAACGGCAGGGCGATACCAACTACGTCGAAGGTGTCGAAGGCTCGTCAAGCGATTCGAATGGTGCGTCGGGCAGTTACAACAACAACGGCGACAGCGATGATGACGACCTACTCGAGCAGGCAACCGAGCTGGTAGTGCGATCAAAGCTCGGTTCGACTTCGATGCTGCAACGCAAGTTGCGTGTTGGTTTCGCGCGAGCCGGCCGATTGATGGACTTACTCGAAGAGCGCGGCGTAGTCGGGCCGTCAGAAGGCTCGAAGGCACGCACGGTGCTTATGACGATCGACGAGCTCGAACAGCGAACCTAATTTTCGGATCCGAAGGTCGCGACAGATTCGATATATGTAACTTTATGAGCCTGGTTGAGCACAACGCGCATATCCCCGGCATCGGTTGGAACGATTATCACGAACACTCCGTTGTCGGTGCTTTCGAACCTCACAGAGCCGGTCACGGCATGAGCCGGAACATTGCTCGGGTCCACAGTTTTATACTTGGAGAGAGCGGTGGCCGCGAGAAATGGGCTGACGCTGTCGAACCATTGTTGTTTTGGCAAATCAGGCGAAGCCCATGCTGTGACGAATTCTTTTGCAGTCGCTTTCATTGCTGTGAAATCCGGCGCGCTCCGCACGGCGGGCGGCGTTGCTTCGCTCGGGGCGCTGCGCACCGGGTTGGGCGTCGATGCTCGTGCGGGTGCGCGGGCGGCATCAGGTGACTGCTGCTTGCCGGCGTTACTCGCCGAGCGTGTTGAATCGCTCGTTTGATTGCCCAGAGCAAGCGTAAGTCCAAGAATCACCGCAAGAACGACACCACCGGCCAAAATTAAGGGAACGCGCTTTCTTAGATTTGTCTTCAATCGGTTGCCGGAATAGTCGTCCCATGTCATGGCGCAGTCAGATCCTTTCGCCGTCGATGAGTGGATCGAGTCCGATTAGATCCTTCGGAAGATCCTGTATTCGAACCGGTTTCAGGGAGCCGCCGGCTCCGACGGTGAAATAGACGGCCTTTCGCATTTGAATGATCCGCGTTCCGGTCCACGTATCGCCATGCCAAATGACTACGACTCGAACGAGCGATGAATGGTTCTCTACTTTCATAGCCGTCGTGAAGTCGATCGTTATTGCCGGGCAGAGCGCTGTCGTCGGTGTTGTTGTGTTGGGCCAGTAGCCGCGAAACTCGTCGCGACCTTGCAACGTGACATCCGCAGTCACAAAACTAAGCCCGAGCGCGCGGACCTTCGTGGACGTTGCGCCGTCAAGTCCCGAACTCGACTCGGGGTAGACGCTTTCGAATTTGTCAGACGGAATCGCCCGGCCTGAATAGTCGTCCGAAATCGACTGTCCCTCTCCTTCGAGATCACTCTCGCTTACCCCAGGCCCAAGCGTTGTCGTAGTCGTAGACGTTGTCGTGACAAATGGATTGGCTATGTTCGTACGGCTAGCAGTGCGCGAGGAGGGCGGTGATCCGCCGTACACCTGAACCAGATAGACGACGATCAAGGAGCCGGCGACCGCAACCGCGATGATTACCTTTAGCCTCGGGCCAATAGTCTTTGCGTAGTTGAGGTTCATGCTTTTGCCGCCGTGGCTGACTGTGCCGGCGAGGCTGCAGGTGCCGGCGTGGCCGCAGCGCCGGTAATAAAGGAAACGTGAACATGATCCATGTGGTTGTCGGTCGGACTGCCACGATCAGGCATTGCTTTCCAGGCAGACGGGTCATTTCCCGGAAACCAAATGCGTTGTCTCCAAATAACGTATTTCACGCCCATGTTGGTTGCATTCATTTGGTAGAACGCTGCAATTTCGTCTCCCAGTGCGTTGGGCTGGCCCGTCACCATTACGTCGATCGCATGACCGGAGGGATGGTCGCCTGGCCGTGAACCGACCCCGCCAATGATCGAAACACATGGTGGACCGGGCCGGGTGCCACCCGTCGCTGCGTTTTGGCATCCCCACTTCTGGTATGCGACGGTCATTCCCTGCAACGAGCGGGCAACCAAGCCCTGACATTCCGGAATTGTGCAGCCGGTTGCTACTGCGTCACCTTTGTCGGTGAGCGTCCCGTCCGGCGCGTTGCCGCCCGAGCACCCGCCCGCGACCGATGCGACGGGTGCCACCGCCCCCGGCGCCCCGGCCGCCTTCAGGTCCGGTGCGACGGGTGGGATTGCGCCTGGGACGCCGGCCGTCATCGTGACCGCCGAAATTCCTCCGCCGGCTCCTTGGCCGCTCGGAGCGATGTTGCCTTTGAGTTTGGCAACAGTCGATGTTGCGAGCGATTCCCATTTTGCGTAGCGATCAGGGAAGGCGCTGCGTTGTACTGCCTGCGCAGCGTCTGTCAAGGCCATTTTGTCCCAACCGGCGACCTTCACCAGGTGGTCATAGAACATCTTTGCCGCCTTTGGCGGGTCTTTTTCATCTGCCGGGGTTCCCCAGCCCTGGCTCGTACGCTGCTGAAACAGCCCGAGCGAATCTCGATCGCCGTGGTCGAGGTTGTGCAAAGTCGACTCCACCATCGCGGTCGCGATGGCGACTGCCGCGGCTTTGTCCTTCAATTCGGCAGGAATGCCCGGATGACTATTTGCGACCTGAATGATCGTCGCGGCGTTGTCGGTTTGCTCTTTCGTAAGGCTTTCGACCGAGACATTGGCGACGGCACCGGCGGGAGCGGTGCCACATGTAGAACTCTCTT
>JBBSGY010000120.1:0-7344 GCA_038253645.1 Acidimicrobiales bacterium | reverse complement strand
CTGCACTCGCACTCGTCATGGTGACGCTTGGACCGATCACCCACGTCCTTCCGCACGAGCGCCTCGCTGCCGCGGATCCCTAGATTTGACCCACATCGATGCCGGGAGCCCCACAAATCACATCCGGACCCGCTGTTCCTACTAGTACGTCGTTGCCCTCCGTGCCGGTGATCGTGCATACAGGAGCCGGAATCGTTGTCGTAGTTGTCGGAGGAACGGTCGTGGTGGTGGTTGGCAATGTCGTCGATGTTGTGCTGGTTGTCGTGGACGTAGTTGTGCTGGTCGTGGTCACAGGAACAATTCCCGTGTAAAAAAACAACTCATGAAAGTCGAATCCTCCACAGTCCAAACATGGCGGGGGTGGGCTCGTTGACCCGTTGAACGAAACACCGGTCGTTCCGCTGTCGGTCGCCGTGATCTGACCTGTCGACGGATCCAGGATGCTCGCCGCGTAGTCCGCGCTCTGAATCGTGATCTGGCTTACGACGGCAGGCCCACTGGTGCAGCCTCCCTGGTGAACACCCGGTGCGCCTGAAGTAAGAGTCTTGGTGCCGTGGACGGTGTGCACGCTGTTGACGTCGTAGACGTCGAATGTCGCGGTAAAAGCGGTGACTTCACCGCGAAACTGCCCTGGCGAAAACTCGTCTGTCTGCGGCCCGACCGAGAAGGTCCCGGTCTCCGCGTACGTCCCGGGATACGGACCGTTGGCTGCACCCGAACTGTCGAACGTGAATGTCGAAGTGCCGCCGGGGTCACAAGTGCCGGCGATCAAAGCGGAAGTATGGGCTCCAAACTCTTCGCCGTCAAAGCTCGTCGGTGCCGCACTGCTTGCATGCGAACCCCCAAAAGCAGCCACGCCGAAGGCGGCAGCGAAGGCGATCAAAACAAACGTTGTAAATGCACGACGTTCTTTGAGCAATTTTGCCCGCGAAATACCCGCCATATCTGCCTCGATTCGTTGCAAATCGGGTCAGCGTCCGCTGGCTTGATCTGACTGCCTTAGCGGCAGCGCCGCGAACCTACAACTCGACTACCGCACTTACAAGAGCCGGTTGGTGACGCCGCGAGCGACTTCGACGAGCCGCCTCAAACTACGCACTTACCCATCACCTCGCTTTATCCGTCAGCAGAATCTGCTGCGTGGCATGATTCGAGTGGGCTATCGAGCCAAAGAGCCCGATTTCGCCGCTACGAAGCGGGTTCATATGTTCAGCCATTCACACGATTCATTTGGCGACGATGAACGCCTGCTCCAACTCTTCAGTGTAAGCGTCGTCGACTACGCACTTATCGAGCTCGACCGGCTAGGCAACGTGAGGGCATGGAACGCAGGCGCGCAACGCGTTCAAGGTTATGAGAGCGAGCAAATCTGCGGCCGGCCATACAGCGTGTTCTTTACGCAAGATGATCGCGATTCCGGATTACCGATGGATCTGCTGAACACTGCTTCTGAGAATGACTGCGCCCGTCATTCTGGGTGGCGCGTTGCGAAAGACAATATTCCGTTTTGGGCGGACACAGTAATTACGGCGCTCGTCGACAGCCACGGTGCCACGGATGGATTCGTAGAGATTGTTCGTGACCTAACGGAGCGTCAAGCAAATGACTTCAACCGCTTGTTTGTCGAGTCATCGCCTGACGCAACGATTGTCGCCAACGAAAAAGGCCGAATCCTTTTCGCCAATCCGCAGATCGAATCGCTTCTTGGATATGACCGCAGCGAATTGATGGAGATGAACGTCGAGGATCTCATCCCATCTCGTGGACGTTCTGCACAGTCCGAACGCGACGAAGAATCGAATGCCCAATCAACCGGTGCCGCTCTCGAACTCGTCGCAATGCGCAGGGGTGGTGTCGATGTCGCGGTAGATGTACGTTCCAGCCAGTTCGAATCCCATGGACGACAGGTAACATTTATTGCACTGCGCGACGCAACCGAGCGCAGACGAGTCGCAGACGTTCGCGCCGACTACACGGCCGACCAGGAGCAACTCAACCGCGAATTAAAAGAGTTGAGCGCATTCAATGAACTACTTATCGAGTTCGCGCCCGACGCAACGATTGCCGTTGATGCTGATGGTCTTATAGTTTCGGCGAATCCACAAACCGAAGTGCTATTTGGCTACTCACGCGACGAGCTACTCACAATGAGCATCTACGATCTGGTACCCGCTGCTCGCGAGCGATATCCCACACTTCGCCAAGATCATCTGCCACGGCCCGTTGTGCGCCCGGATGCAGGCATGGAGCTATACGCGCGAAGCAAAGATCAAAGTGAAGTCCCCGTCGATATTCTTCTGCGACCATTTCAATCAAAAGCAAGTGCTCTGGTTCTCGCTGTTATCCGTAACGCCACTGATAGACATCGCGTCGAGATCGCGCGAGCTGAAGCCGACCGGGCCAACCGCGCAAAATCAGAGTTTCTCTCTCGCATGAGTCACGAGTTGCGAACCCCACTGGCGGCAGTGCTCGGGTTCACGGCGGTACTCGATGAAGAACACGAGCAGCTCACCGAAAAACATCACAAGATGGTGCAGCGCGTCGATCGCGCAGGAACACATTTAATGAGTCTCATCAACGACGTACTCGACATCTCGCGCGTCGAAGCAGGTCAATTGTCACTGTCGGTCGAACCGGTGAACGTCGGAAACATGGTTCGTGGCGCGCTCGAACTAACGGAGCCGCTGTTCGTCGAACAGCAGCTAACACTTTCCGCAAGAGTCGACCCGACACTGCATGTCTCTGCCGACCGGTCGAGACTTCAACAGGTACTCGTAAATTTGCTCTCCAACGCCGCTAAGTACAACCTCCCAGGTGGAACCGTTACGGTTTCAGCGGCTCACGACGATGCAGCATTCGTGCTCATACTCGTAGCCGACACGGGAAACGGAATCGACCCTGACTCCGCCGGCAATCTCTTTACCCCGTTCTCACGGCTCGGCGCCGAACGCACGAAGGTGCAAGGGACCGGGCTCGGTCTCGCACTATCAAAGGGGCTCGTAGAACAGATGGACGGCACGCTCGAGATGATCTCGACCGGACCGGACGGGTCGAGTTTCGGGCTTCGTCTGCCATCTACCGACACCAAAGATCGCGGCGCAGAACAAACACAGGACGCCCGACGCGACGGCCTGTTACTCGCCTTGGCCGAGCAATCTGCAGAAGTTGTCTACGTCGAAGACAATCCGGACAACGTGCAGCTGCTCATCGAAGCGATTTCGAGCTGCCGCAATGTACGAACACGCGGCGCCAAAGACGGTACTACCGGACTCGAGCTGATTCGACAAAGTCGTCCGGATATCGTTTTCTTGGACCTTCACTTGCCCGACCTCGATGGCCGACAAGTGCTCTCTGCGTTGCGCGCAGACGTTGGGACGCGCGACATACCGGTCGTCATTCTGACAGCAGACGCAATTGGATCGAGTGAGCAAGAGATGATCGACCTCGGTGCTACCGCTTATCTGACAAAGCCGTTTCAGTCCACCGAGATACTAGGGATTTTGGCGAAAATTCTGTTGCTACACAACTGAACCTCGCCGCCATCACGCTGTCAATACCTGCTCATCGAGTTCCGACGTTTCCGTCTCGGGAGTGGGTTTGCCAATCGTCATGACAAATCGAGCACCGCCTTCTGGCGCGGACGCGACCGACACCGATCCGTGATGCGATCGCGCGCATGCGGCGACAATCGATAGGCCCAAACCAAGTCCAATATCGTCAACAGTTGACGCGCCGCGCCTGAAAGCGTCGAAGATCACGGGATGATCGATCTCCGGAACGCCAGGCCCATCGTCGTCGATCGAGAAACGCCAGCTATTGGCGTCTTCTTCGCAATCGATCGTAACTTTGACAGACTGGTCATCGGCCCGGCGCGCGTATCGCGCGGCATTGTCGAACAGATTCTTGAACGATCGATGGATGCTCGCGCGATGAGCAACGATTACGTCGGGAAGTCGCCTAATGAGTACGTCGAGATTCGGTGTGTCCACGGACGCCTCTCCGATTAGCGATCGAATGTCGAACGACTCGCGCAACAGCTCTTTGCTAGTCGTCTCCAATACAAGGACATCATTGACCATCATCGTCATGCGCTGTGCTGCACTTCGTATTGCATTGGCAGAAACCCGCGCATTGTCGTCGATCGGATCAGGCGCGTTAAGGAGCAAATACGCATGACCCGACACAGTATTGATTGTGTTCCGTAGATCGTGCGCAAGTTCTTGCGAAAATTTGCCGAGCATTGCGTTTGCAAGCCCGAGATCCGATGCAAGAGCCGCGAGACGGTCAGAGCGTGCAAGAACGCGTTGTGCAACCGCTATCCTCGCCTCGAATTTCTCTCGGTCAGGTGGCTTGATCATGTAATCGTCTGCACCGGCGACAAGACCGGCAACGATCTCTTCCTGATGGTCCCGGCCGGTCAGAAGAATTATGTAGACGTAGGGCATTGTGTCAGTGGATGAAAAGCGAATGAGTTCGCATAGCTCCGGCCCTGTCGGAGGCGGCATCTTCCAGTCGAAGATCAGGATTCGCGGCAAATCAGGTTCCTGCAACGCCTGCCACGCTTGCGTCCCGTCTGCTGCCTCGACGACCTCGTGACCAAGGCGTTCTGCTTCCAGACGAATCAGATCTCGCTCCATCGGATCATCGTCGGCGATGAGCAATTTGTAACGATTTGGTTGCGCATTCATAACGGCGCCTCTGCGTGTAACTCGCCTTCGACGCGCTCTGAGCAAGATGGGCAAATCCCGTGCGTTATGTCAGTTCCAGTTTGGTCTTGGAGATAATCCTCGATGTTTCGCCAAGTGTCGTCACGCTCATCGTGAATCTCTTTGCACCATGCGCACATCGGCAACAGGTTCTTCAGACGATTGATTGTGAACCGTAGTCTGTTTACGCGAATGCCAACGCCGAGCCTAGCGCGGAGCTCTGCCGGATCGACCGGTTTCGACAAGAAGTCGTCGACTCCGGCCGCAAATCCCGCCAACAAATCACCGTGCTCGTCATGCGTAGTCAACATCAACACATACGTGTAACGCTTCGTTCCACGCTCGCGCCCGCGCAGCTCTCGACAAAGATCGATACCGGTAATACCCGGCATCTGCCAATCAATCACCGCGAGCCGCGACGCGTCGTCGCCGGCGAGCCGTGACAGCAACTTTCTTCCATCGTCGAATGCTTCCACCCCGTAGCCCCAACTGCGGAGCTTCGTCTGCAACGATTGCCGGGAGATCACGTCTTCGTCTGCGACGAGAATCCGCATACTGTCTGTGTCACGCGGACGTAGTTGGAGCCACTCTTCCAATTCTTCGACAACTGTGTGAACTCGTTGACTCAAAATGTCGAACTCGTCTGCGAATGCAGTCGCGTCGTTTGCGCGTACAAGATCTTCGAGAGTCCGCGCAGACTCGATCGCGTGACGCGCTCCGACGTGAGCGAGCATGCCACGAAACTGGTGAATTCTTTCGGCTAACTGCGTCGCAGTTCCTTCTTCGACGCCGACCTGAAGCTCGGCGAGTCGCCACTTGTTTTCGACAAGAATGCGTTGAACGAATTCCGCAACCATGCCCTCGTCGCCACATGTCCAGTCGTGCAAGCCCCGGAGGTCGGTCGCGGGCCTATCCATCGACACTTGTCGCGCTCGCCCCGAAGGCAAGTTGCGCCCGTACACGTTGAACGAGCAATGTTGCGTCAACGGGTTTCACCAAGTAGTCGTCTGCGCCGAGTGCATAGGCCATACCGACCTCATGCTTGCTGTCTGCACCACTTACAAGGATGACCTTTGTCTTTGCGAGTCGCTTGTCATGCTTGATTGCCTGAAGCACTTCGTAGCCATCGAGTTCTGGCATCACAACGTCGAGGAGACAGACGTCCGGATGGCGCTCATTGGCCATATCGAGGGCCGCACGACCATCGCCTACCACGACAACATCAAAACTACGAGTGGTTTAACCCGCTTCAGCAGCGGTCTCAGAACGCGACTTGTTCCGGCTGGATTTCTGCCGAGTTCGTTTCGTTGATCAAGAAGGGTTCGGACTTTGTCCAAAATGTCGAATATCAGAACTTCGGGCGGCGAAACCGATTTTGGCCGAGTTTCGGAAGTCGAGAGCTGCACTGGGTCCGCGTCCAAAGCCACACGAATACTGCCGGCGGTAACAGCAATCCCTTCGACAGCGGCGCGCCATGGTTTGCCGTTCGGACTGCAGCGCCTGACGTCTCGCATAAAACCGGCTAACTGATCCCACAGCCCGCCCTTACCCTCTCTCCTGGCCTCCTCAGTTGCCCAGTCAAAACGTTTTCGAAACTACGAGCTACGCCGTGCGGGTTGTTCAGAACCCACTCGGACGCCAAGAGAGCTGCGCCCACGATATCCCATTGCCGCAAAGAATCAGGGTCTCGATTAACGACCATCAAAACATGGTGAAGCAAGTTCCGCGCCGACACAAGTCGTTACCGCTACTACGTGGCGAGGTATTCAAATCCCATCAGCCGTGGCGCTGAACCGTGATCGAGCATCTTCGACTCATTAGTACACGGAACGCGGGTAGCAACTTCAGTGATGCGACGTTCATCGTTTGCCTTTGCATTCAGCATGGATGCTGTGGAGTTCCAGGACATGGCATCGCCCGCGGCACGTCTCCCCTTCCAAAAGGAAGTTCGTGGCTGCGCAACTTCGTTGCACTACACCGCGCCTGCTGGTGCGTGGAATTCGACAACGAGTTCAATTTCAAGCGCTTCAGCAATCCGTCGCAGTGTTGCGATGGTCGGCTCGGTCCCACCGGCCTCAAGTCGCGCAACTGCCGGCTGACTCATACCCGTGCGCTTTGCCAACTCGTTCTGTGTGAGACCAGCAGCTATCCGTTGTTCCCGAACGAGGACGCCGAGTTCGTACGCCTGGCGAGTTTCCTCGTAGACGCGGTCGAACTGCTCGGGATTATGCTCCCGGTGGGCTTTCTTGATGTCCTTCCACTTCGCTCGTTCTGCCATCGTCATCACTCCTCGTCTGCCGTGTGACCTTCGTTTATGCAACGATCCATCGCACGCTTAGCGCGAGCAACTTCTCGTCGTTCCTGCTGCTGGCTCTTTCGAAAGACCGTGAGCAAGATGATCCGCCGACCTGAGGCGATGTATACGTGATTCGCTGGTTGACGTTTCCGAGATGAAACCGGAGTTCTCGGAGCTTCCCGTCGAACTGGCGGGTGTACGGCTCGTCCAACAACGCTCCCTTCTCACCAAGCAAGTCGATGTAAAACACCACCCGTGTCTTGTCGTCGTAACCAACCGACGCAAACCAGTCCTCAACTTCTGGTTCTAGTGCACCATCCCGTAAATACCACGTGCGTCTTG
>JBBSGY010000119.1:0-7377 GCA_038253645.1 Acidimicrobiales bacterium | reverse complement strand
GATTGCTCCAGCGCGTGCGTCGTTTCTGAATCTGACGAGCCGGGCGTTTCTTCAGGTCGCAGACCGCATACTGGGCCGCCGCTTTCTTGAAGACATCACGGAGCTCTTCACTCTCCTCGAAACCATGCGCCCCGGATTCATCACCAGGGCCACCGAGGTCGAGGGCGTTCTGAAGGCAGACACAACCTCGTTTGTGGTCGTGACTACGCCGGAACCGGCGCCGGCCAAGTCGGCGAAGCGGTTCATCGACGAGCTCTCATCCCGGCAGATTCCGCTGGGTGCCGTGATCTTCAACAAGGTATTGCCCAGCGTTTTGGCCGATTCCGAGGCACAGGACGCGGCGCGCTATTTATTGAGCAATGCTTCGAGTGTGGCAGGCAAATTTGACGACTCACCCGCGGCGGCCCGTGTAATAAATGGAGTGTCCGAAAACTTTGAACGGTTCCAACATCTCGCCCTTGCCGAACGAGCTGCTCATGAAGCACTTGCCGGAGGCAATGCGGTGATGGCAACAGCCCCTTGGTTTGCGCAAGAGCTCGATGATCTGTCAGCCCTCCGACGTCTAGGTGAAAGCATCTGGTCATGAACGCCTTCGACATTTTGGCCCGCCACCACACGGGCCTCGGCGACGAAGATCTCGACCACATACAGCGCCTTATCAGCGCCTGGGGAATCATTTCCGATCTCGCTTTTGCCGACCTCCTCCTATTTGCGCCGGTTGTCGATAGCGACGGGGGCAAATTCGTCGTGCTCGGCCAGGCGCGGCCCACGACAAGCCAGACATTTCACCTCGACGTTCTTGTCGGTTGGGTAGTCGACGAGTTCGAGCGCCCGATGGTTGCTCGCGCATGGCGCCGTGACGAAGCCGTCGAAACCGACGACGCCGTGTTCGGTCGCGGCGAGCGGGCGCGGGTGCAATGCATTCCAATTCGACGCAATGGCAAGATCATCGCGGTGCTGAGCTGCGAATCTGCGGTTGGTGTCGCGCGCCGTCAAGGTCAGCTGGAGCGCATTTACCTCGACACATTTCGCAAGTTCGCTCGCATGATTGAAAAGGGTCAGTTCCCATTCGAGCAGGACATCGCCGACAAAGCGTCGCCTCGTATTGGCGATGGCTCGCTCGTTCTTGACAACGACAGACGCATCATGTTCGCTTCGCCGAATGCAATGAACGCGCTGCACCGTATGGGTTTTTTGTCCAATGTCATTGGTTCGCGTCTTGAAGAGATCGGCATTCCCGGCACTCTTGTGCGTCGAACGTTCGAGACCGGCCGTCCGGTGCTCGACGAACTTGAACCTCGGCTCAATGTGAGTCTTGCAATCACGTCGATTCCGCTCTTGGAAGATGACGTTGTCAGCGGCGTACTCGTGTTGATGCGCGACGTCACCGACCTTCGCCGCCTCGACCGCCTACTGCTTTCCAAAGACGCAACGATTCGAGAGATTCACCACCGCGTCAAGAACAACCTGCAGACAATCTCCTCGCTCTTGGAACTTCAAGCTCGCCGATTGGAGAACGGGCCGGCTCGTACCGCGCTCGACGAAGCGCACCGCCGTGTTCGTTCGATCGCGTTGGTGCACGAGATTCTTTCGCGCGACGCCGCCGAACAGGTCGCATTCAAAGAGATAATCGAGCCGCTGATTCGTGTCGCCGCGCAGACTGCATTGGTTGCTGACCATCACGTCGAGTTCGCGCTCGAAGGTCAAGCAGGCGAGCTCGAAGCTTCGATAGCGACGCCGCTCGCAGTTGTGCTCGCCGAAATTCTTGCGAATGCCGTTGAACATGCGTTTCCTGATGGTCAGACGAGCGATGGTAAGTCGCCGAAAGTCACGATGGTCCTCGAAGAAAAGAATCGCAATCTGCATTTGCAGGTTCGTGACAACGGTCTTGGCTTGCCGGAAGGATTCTCGATTCGAGAGACGCGTAGTCTTGGGCTGTCGATCACCCGCAGCCTCGTCGAATCGCAGCTACGTGGCGAAATCGATATGCGAAGCGAAAGTGGCACCGTGGTGGACTTGGTAATCCCCATGCGCGTTATGCCTTAGAGACCCTTAGCGGGCATAAATACGTTTAGTGCTTCTGGAACATGCTTCAGCGTGACCAAATCCACGTCGCCCAAGTAGTCGCCGTCCACTTGGTAGGGGAACTTTCCGTAGCCACGCACTTCGCACAACCTGATCTCTTCGCGAAAGTCGGCCTTCGGGTTATGACGCAAGCGATTACCTGCAAGCAACGCAGAGGCAACAATTCCCGTAAGGCTTGGAAAACGCAGCGACTTCACGGTTATGACGGCAAGGCCGTGTTCGAAGTCGAGGCCCGGTGCAATATTGAACGGCATGTTGCCGAGAAACGAGTACGGGTTCGAGTTGAGAGAAATCGTCAGATAACCGTCGACCGTCGGACCAGGCCGGCCATCTTCGTGTGGAAAATGCACAGAAAAGCGCGGCGATCGGCGTTCACCGTATTTCGCCCACGTCAATAGCGTGGACCAGACATACAGCGGGTGACCCGCGTATCGTTTCAACGACGAGCGTTTCAACGACGAGCGTTTCTCGACAGATTCAACAACGGCAGCATCGAAGCCGATGCCGACGTGGAACAGAAAGTATCGGGCGTTCGCTTTGCCGAGCCCAATTCGCTTGACATTCTTGTTCGTCATCGAGTCGAGTAGTTCTGCAGTCGCATCGAGTACATCATTCGTCATGCCGATTGTGCGTGCAAAAACGTTGGTGGAACCGCCGGGCAGAGCACCCATTGTTGTTTCACTTCCGGCGAGCCCGTTGGCCGCCTCATTTAGCGTACCGTCGCCCCCCAAAACAATGACCGCCTCGACTCCGTCATCGGCGGCGGCGCGCGCAAGGCGCGTCGCGTGCCCACGTCGTGTTGTTTCAACCGTCGATACGTCGTGATGTGCCGATAGCGCTCGCTGAATCAAGACTTTGGACCTTGGCGTCACCGATGACGCGTGGGGATTGACGATCAGCAGAGTGTTCACTGCGGATCAGCTCGGGTCGGCTTCGGTCCGCAGTTCGCTCAAACTTCTTGCGAGTAACCGTGAGACATGCATTTGCGAAATCTCGAGGCGTGTGGCGATCTCAGATTGAGTGAGCCCTTCGAAGAAACGCAAGTGAAGAATCATTTGCTCACGTTCGGGGAGTCGTGAGATGAGTGGTGATAGCGCCGCGCGACGCTCCGCATCGATCAGTTGCGGGTCATCTTCACCAAAGCGCGCGCCGAAAGTATTGGTGTCGGTGTCTCCTGCCGTCGAACTTGGCGCGTCGAGCGAGGTAAAACGATAGGCCTGGCCGGCTTCGAGTGCTTCGAGCACATCTTCGGTGCTCACCTCAGCCTCACGGGCAAGCTCGTCGACTGTCGGCGAACGGCCGAATTCCTGACTGAGCGTCGCAATTACCTTGGATAGGCGCAGGTAAAGCTCTTGCATACGACGCGGCGCGCGTACGGCCCATCCCTTATCGCGGAAGTGTCGCTTGAGCTCCCCGACGATTGTGTGGGTCGCGTAAGTACTGAATTCCGCGCCGTGGTCCGAGTCGAATCGATCAACAGCTTTGACCAAACCCACCGACGCAACCTGAACGAGGTCGTCAACGGGTTCGCCGCGATTGGCGAATCGGCGGGCAAGATATTCCGCGAGCCCGAGATGAGCCTCGACAAGTTCGTTACGTAAGTTTTCGTCACGAGTCACTTGGAACTTTTCGAACTTGACTTTCAACTCGGAACGTTGCTCCGCGTCGAATCTCATGACTTCGGCACGGCTCTTTGTTTGGTGAGCGAAAAATGCTTGCCATCTTCATCGAACCAAACGCGATGTTCGTCGACGAGAGCGGTCAATATCTGGCGCGAAAAATCGGCGAGGCGTGCTTCTTCGTTACCGCCCTCAGGCGCGGGCGTAGTGCCCAAAATCGTCAACAGCTCATCGCTTACTTCATATCGGAGCCGCAATTTTGCGTCTTCGGTGCCCTTGCCGATGAGCGTGAAGCACAGCTCGTCCAACGCAAGGCGTAAGTCGTCTACGTCGTCGATTGAAAAGCCGAGGCGACTCGAGAGACCGGAAGCGGTAACTCGAACAACTCGCAGAAATTCAGGAAGGGCGGGCACTGTAAGCAGCACCTCATGCGTTTCAGGCAACCGAAAAAACTCCCAACCGTCGGAGAACTGTCACCGGGAGTCTAGGAGGCTCCTAGGGGTTTGAGACCTCTTAGACGAGCGGCCATGGGAATCGATATTCCGAGGTCGCGATTGGCAAAACCGGATGCTTGGCCAGGGCATCTATGCGGTCGACCAGGGCGCCTTGCTCGGCCGCGGCGAGTCCGAGGTCGGGTACCTGATTTCGCAGGCGTTTTAGATCTTCGAGGTGCCGCTGTGGTACGGCAACGCCCGCGAAGTCCCAAATGACCGTTCGCAACTTGTCGTCTTCGTGGAAGCAGAGTCCATTGTCAATCGCATAGATGACGCCGTCGTCGCCGAAGATGCAGTGCCCTGCCTTGCGGTCCGCGTTGTTGGCGATTACGTCAAAGACTGCGATATCGATGAGAGCGTCGCGCATCTCCTCACGAGGTAACAGTGTGAAGTAGTGCTCTTCAAAGTTTGCCGGGATGAACAGTTGCATCGAACCGACGCCGAAGGGAGCGTCCTCGCGCACGATTGTGGTTGGGATGTGTGGCCAGCCAAGAGTGTTCGCCAGTTCGTACGCGGCGACTTCGCGTTTGTACAACTCAGGTGGGAAGTCGCGCAATGGCTGTTCACCCTCCGCTGGTTTGTAAACAGCGCGCAATTCTTCTTCGCCATGTTTCATGTCGACGAGGAACGTGTAGTTCGAACTCCAGGGCAGACGACCGGCGACTGTTATTTCACCGCGGCTGAGTCCCGCGACAATGTCGGTCACAGCGAAGGTGGGCGGTGTCCGTTGGTACGTGGACAGGCGTGTCCTTCGGCGTCAAGCGGGTAGCCGCAGAGTGGGCATGGCGGGCGTCCGGACTCGACGAGTAAGCGCGCCTTGATCGCAAATGCGCCGGCCTGCTCTTTGGTGACTCGAAAGCTCACGAACGAGTCGCGATCATCGTCTGGCAAGGTCGCCGGATCCCATCGTGCACTACCGATTTCGATTGCGAAGCGTTCGAGAGAGATATTCCACTCGACTGCAATTGAACCGGTTTCCCAGTCGATATCGAGTGGAGCAGTGACGTTGAGGTCGTCGGGGAGGTGGCCGAAATCCGTAATGTCTTCGAGGAGAGTCGAGATTCGATCGCCGAGCAAGCGCACCGATTGTTTTTCGGTCTTCAGCGTGAGCAAATGGCGTGGGGCCACGATCTGGATCAAAAACACGCGGTGGCCGGGTTCGCCGATTGCGTCGACGACGAAGCGCGTGACGTCATCGAGCTCATAGGAGTTTGTCATCGCAAACCTCGAAACTCGCCTGTGTCACTTACCGCGAGCACGTTGCGCGAACCGCCGTCATAAAGGATTGCCGTTACCGAACACGTTGCGATTGTGATGTTGTGAATTGATCGTAGGGGTGCCTGAAGTGCGCCGACGATCGCAAGTTTTATCGGGTCGATGTGCGAGACCGCCACTACGGTTTCGCCCGGATGCGCTTCGTTGATTGTGCGAACTGCAGTTTCGACGCGTGCCTGCGCCTCGACAAATGACTCGCCATTGGGGAATCGGAAGCTCTCGATACTCTCGTGCAGTCGCTTCCATTCAGGAAGTTTTGACAACTCCTTGAGCTTTCTTCCGGTCCAGTCTCCGGGGTCTGTCTCGGCGAGCCCCTTGCTTGGCTTCACCTTCTTGCCGGTAGCCTTCGCGATCGCGGCGGCAGTTTCTTTTGCACGAGTTACAGGCGATGCGTAAATGGCATCGATCTTGAAGTAGGAAGCGATTCGCTTTGCAACTTCGTCTGCCTCTTGAAGTCCGACATCCGAAAGATGGAGATCCATCGACCGGCCGGGAAGCTCGATACCTGTTGTCGGCGTGCGGCCGTGCCGAATAAACAGGATGAGGGTTGAGGTCTTGGAAATTTTCGCCATTTCCTATTCAACCTATCGTGGGCATATGGCAAGTGGAGCAGCTGAGCTTCGGCATCTTTGTGCGGAGGTTGTCGACTGTCGCGATTGTCCACGCCTTGTCGAATGGCGCGAATCAGTCGCACTCGAACGCAGAGCGTCGTTTCGTGATGAACAGTATTGGGGTCGCCCGGTTCCCGGGTTTGGAGACGCCCGTGCGCGAATCGCAATCGTCGGCCTTGCCCCGGCGGCTCACGGTGGCAATCGGACCGGGAGAGTGTTTACCGGTGATCGTTCCGGAGATTGGCTGTATGCCGCGCTTTATCGAGCGGGTCTTGCGAACCAGCCGGCGAGCATCGCGCGGGACGACGGACTCGTATTGAACGACGTATGGGTAACTGCTGCTGTCAAATGTGCCCCGCCGGCCAACAAACCAACGATTGCCGAACGTGACAAATGCGTCTCTCGCTATTTGGTCACCGAACTTGCAGCGCTGACGCGCCGGCGAGTCACTTTGTGTTTGGGTAAGTTTGCGTATGACGTAATTGCGTCAGTCGAAGGTTTGCGCGGAAGGCCTGCATTCGGTCATGGCGTCGAGATTGCGGTCGATGACACCCATTCGGTGGTGTGCTCGTTCCACCCGAGTCAACAAAACACGTTCACAAAGAAGCTCACAGAGCCAATGCTCGACGCTGTATTCAAGCGGACGATCGCGCTAGCCCGACCCTAAGGGCTCGCGAGAGAATTAGGTGGACATTTCAACGGCCAGATGGCACTGGTCGCGGCGTTCCGTCGCCTCGAAACTGCTCTTGAGTTCGGGCTTCGGCGCCGCGCCTTGCGATCAGTACCCCTGGCTCGCCACCATTTCTCTGAAGTGCAGAGCACTGGTGAGCGCACCTAATTCTCTCGCGAGCCCTAACAGTTTGACGGCGTTCGTACCGACAACACGATGTCGAACGCCGTCTTGTTTTGTTCGTTGTACTTCACTTCGAGTTTGTACGGACGGCTGTTCTTGACACGTTCGAACGAAATTATGTTTCCGTCTCCTGCAAATTGAGACTTTGTCCATGCATGTCCGACGGCCTCGTGTGCGTAGTGCTCGATTAGCGCGCCTTTGGTTCCCGAGTATGCGTAGTGGTCACGGACTTCTGATATCGCGTCCGAGCTTCCGTCTTTCATGCACGTTCCTTCCTGTGCTTCGGAGTGCTCGGGAATTGCGCCGGTCGGTGGTGAGACAACTGCAAGATCTTGTGACAGTTGATCTGTTCCGATCGAAGTCGTCCCTTCGTTCGAAAGTATGTGCCAAACGAAATACAGCACCCCTAAAGCTATTGCCGCGCCGGCGAGGAGCTTGAT
>JBBSGY010000118.1:0-7384 GCA_038253645.1 Acidimicrobiales bacterium | reverse complement strand
GGAGCCGGTGCGGGAGCGGCCGTGCCGATCGTGATGTTCGCACAATCGGCACCACGGTCATAATCACCGTCCATGATGAGAAACTCCGCCATGTAGGTTCCCGGCGCGAGCTGCAACGAGTCGACGTCCCAGACGTACTCGCTCTTCCACATGTGGCTCGGAGGAGAGTGACTACCATATGCCAGGCTCTGAGCAGCCGCGGCCGTCGTAGTGCCGGGAGGCACTGGTTCGACTCCAGCGATGAACGTGCCGGGATTGCTTCGTGCCCTGATGAAGTCCAACGGCATCATCGATGATTGATTCGGCGGGTTGGTGTTCACGTTTCCCTTTATCGCAATAGGGAAATGCGGCGGGCCGCCTTTCTCAGCTGTTTGCGGGCCGATGTAGAGGGCGGGTTCCAAGAGGTATCCATCGTTTGCTTTCGCAGCTCGATTTCCGGGAGCGATTATCTGGCCCGTTTGCCGGTTGATCTGCTCACCGGGGGCTACGAACGGGGCGTTCTCGTCACTGATCCACACTTTGATCTGCCCGCCTGCGCCGACCGACTGACCTGGCGCCGGCGAATATCCCACAATGCTCTCGGGTTCAATGTTGAACGGGCTGTATGCGCAGAAGTTGTTGGTCATGTCGTACTGCGTCTGGCGCATTCTCGCGAGTAACGCGTTGTAGGGCGATGCACCCGCCGCACCGGCCGGTGATGGCGGAATCGGCAGCGATGGTGCCTGGCTGGCGGCGACCGGTTGTGCCGACGGCTCAGCCGCGAGGGGAGGTGCTGTCGCGCTTGCGATGTTTGTCTGGCCCGACGCCTGCGCGGCGTCCGATATCGCACTGACGGACACCTGACCATTGAATCCGCCCGGCGGTGAGAAACCAAGGAGAAAAGAACCGGTCGCGTCTGAGGTAACCGTGCTTTGACCGAAGCCATTGGCGATAGTTGCGACAACCTGCACAGGCGCGCTCACGGGGAATGCTTTACCGTTTACGACAACCACGCCGTCGATCAATTCCACGGAGAGTGTTGCGGTCTTCGACGCCGCCTGCGCTGCGGGAAGACCGATTCCGATCAGAGTCACCACGGCGATCATCACGAACCAGAACCTCTTGCGGAGGTTCCGCTTGTGCGAAGACCGAACCGGGAAAATAACCATTACGCCCAGAGTGCCCTCGCCTTGTTGCGATACTCAATGGCAGTAGCGTTACCATTTGGGCGCGTTCATCAGCCAGTGCGGCCTCTGCGCAGAGTCACTGCTCTCGCGATCGCGCCTGCAGGCATTCGACAGTTCGATGCGTACAGTGCTGCGACAGTAGTTACAAGAATCGCGGGACCGCGTCGAATGCGAACCAAAGGCTCTACGCCGAGTGTTTACGCTTGAAGAAAAAGCGATCCTTCGCCGATCCTGACGCATGACCCGCCGACTAAGACGCTCTCGATGAGATCGCCGTCAACCGAGGCAGAAGCGAGCAAGGTCGAGAGTCTCCCAACCTTCTCGCCTTGCGAGATCGTGATGATGCCACCGGAGGTCGCTCGACGGTGACGTACTAGATGAAGCGCAAGTGGACCGGCAGCCGAACCACAAGCAGGGTCTTCGGGTTGCGCGGGATCGAAAGGTGTGAACATGCGCGAGGTGTATTGCGTGTCAGCGCCGGCGAAGACATTGAAGCGAGCTCCGGTGCTGAGCTTCCGAAGCGCAGCGAAGTCGGGTTCGATTGCTAACACATCATCAATGCTGTCTGCTGCGATGTACATGTGCGGAATTCCATTGTCATAGACCTCGACAGGAAGAGAAGTCCGGACATTTAACAGCGCAAGCGTTTGTTCGACATCGCCAGGCCATGGAGCGACCGAAGGAATCGGCTGTCGCATCCAGCCTGTGATTGACGAGCCGCCTTCGGAGATAGTGACCGTCACGCTCACGGCTTCTCGTGGCGTCTCCAGAACGACATTCGCGGTGCCGTCATTCTGAATCTTGTTCGCTGCGAGAATGCAGGCCGTGCCGAGAATCGGATGCCCGGCAAAATCGAGTTCTGACCAAGTAGTGAAGAGCCGCACCCTTGCATCGCCTCCGGCCACGGGGGGCAGGACGAAGACGGTCTCAGACAGGTTCATCTCCCGGAGCGACAGGCTGTAGAAGTGCTTCGGGGATCCGGTCAGCCTCCAAGAACACGGCCAACTGATTGCCGGCGAGCTGTTGTTTTGTGAAGACATCAATGAGTTGAAACGGATGTTCATCCACGGACGTGACAATAGATGCCGTTGGTCACGTTCCGTTGCTCGACACGCATCATTCAGGGCCGATGCCTGAACACCCTGCGCGCCTTGCGCTCTGGCAAACGTGACCGTTGACCGATGTGCAACAGAGTGTCCGAGATCATCAACTTGGTGAACTCGCATCCTCCTGAATCGTGCACATGACGTCATTGCGGGTTGAATCGTTTCCGCAGGTTGAAGAGTTCGAACACCGGCCGGCTAGGTCCACGTGTGGAGAGCACGACCGGGGGGTTGGTTGTGTGAGTCGTGCAGCAATTGCTGGGGGCATTACTCCGTGAATGGAGCCGTGCGGGCGGAAGTGATTGTAAGTTGACTTCCACGTGTTGGTGAGGTGCAAAGCGTGTTCGACGCTTTCGATCTGCGACGAAGTCGCAGATTCACCATCCCTCGCAGCCCTACCAACGAGAGACTGTTGGCATCAGTATTTTGGAATTGCATTCTTCGACACGCCTAAAATACTTTCATTTAGTGGCAGACGTGGAAGACATCGAGCACAGCGTTGTCAAGATCATCAAAGCCGTTGCCTCCGACGCCGATTACGCAACGAAGTGGGCGACAAGAGTTGCGAGCCTCGAAAGTGCAGATCCGCAGCAACGCTTGGGCCTCGTCACTCAGTGGATCAACAGCGTCGGTGCGGTAGCCGGCAAACAAGTGGTGGAAGCGGTCAAACAGGGCTGCAGTTTGGACATGCCGTTGGGGCGAACGTTTCTCACCCCAGAGCCCGGATTCCCGGTTGATATGCGCCTCGACCGCGAAGTGGATAACGCATGCAATGAAGAGGCCGACCGACTTGCGGGTCAAGACCAAGGCTTCCAGGTGCGCCTGGCTGCTATGCAGATGCTCCTCGACAAAGCTTATGAACTAGGCCGAACAAGCTATGGCGACGGCCGGTCCTACGGTCGTCAAAAGTGACCTGCGCACAGGCGGCAAAGCTTCTTCGGCAATTGCGTGGGCGTCGATGTGGCATGCAGCATCTGATCGATGGACCTCAGTCGCCGCTGCAAGTAAGGCAGTGCTTTTCGAAATGGCTTCGCTCAGCGACGAGCAATCAGCAGCCATGTTCCGCGCCCTACACGAGTCGTTTCCCATCAACAGCGTTGACCGGGACACTCGTCTCGACATCACAAAGTTTGCCGTCCGCATTCATCGCGACGTTGAAGAACTTTATTGGAAGCCGGAGTACGGAAACGTCCGTAGACTGCCTGTGGGCGAAGGCAACACACAAACAGTTGGCGGCATCGGCAGACAGGCCGGGCACACCAATGGTTGCCCCGGCATTCACGAAATTGCCGTCGAGATTACCTTGGCCGATGGACAAAAGGTCACCGGCGATGAAACATCACCGATAATCGACCTTCACCTGATGACGATCGGCACTCTGGCTCACCCAGATTTCGCGCCTGTGTTGGTCAAACGCATTGGTCTGGTATCGGACGAACGTCGTTCTTTCGCAGCCCTCGAATCAGTTGCCAAGGCAGCAAGTAGCGTCGGTTGCCGTCGCGCCCATTGAGCGACAGTGCCGACTCTGAATCTCGATCTTCTGTCGCGCAGTTGACCCATCGCTGACTGCGGCAGGACGATTCTCCGACGGAGCCTGACCCACACCGCTAGCGAGCTACGAGGAATGTTGAGTATCGTTGGCCGAAAACGGGCTGGCGAAAGCGATATCGAGTTGATTCAGCAGGTGCTCGACATTATGGCGATGTCGAAGTAGGGCCCGGCTCACGCTCACTCCGCTATAGCCAAGGGTGGTACACATGCGGAGTGTTGCCTCTTCGTAAACCTCTGTAAGTGGATATAGGAACGGTAACGAGAACTGTCTCAACACGTCGGCGGGCAATGCGGAAGCGAGCTCACTTAGGTCTACTTGGATGAGGTCGCAATTCAGGGCTTCGATCTCGTGCAATCCAGAGATGCAGTTGTCCGCCGTCCAATTCGGTTTGGTGATTCGCAACAACACAGGCATGCCTGCATGGTGTGCACCCCGCGTCAACGCGGCGATGTCATCAAGTTGTGTACGAGAAACGTGTGATTGGCCCGAGAGGTGAACGGCAACAGCGTCGGCACCGTACGCGGCAGCCGTCGCGGGCGACGACAGGTGGTCACGTGTGAAGTCGCTAAGTTTCTCGTCGGCAACAACGAGTCGCGCCATGATTGCAGACTTAGAAGTCGGCGACACGTTGTTAATACACGCCGTGTTGAGGATGACTCCCGGAATTCCCATCGCGCCGGCGCCGCTGGTGAGTTGACGAAGTTGTTCGAGCGTAGTCACCACTGGTAGGCCGTTTGAACTCAGATTTTGATCAAGTTCGACGATGCAGAAGTAACCGTGGCGCTTGAAGCGCGTTAGACGACGCTGTCGAGCACCCAATGTATTTGACGGTCTCGGCTCTCGTGTCATAGCAGTCGATGTCGATCGCTTGGCGAAATAGCTCTGCCGACCACTATGGCGGGCGGACTGCGGTCGGGCTTGCTCAATGAGATGAAGTGCCTGTCTACCGTAAACGGCCAGTTCCTTCATCTCAGTGAAGTGATCGAGATAGCGTTGCGGCTGCTTGATCTCGACGACACCTTCCAATCCCACGGTCCGCACAGCGCCGTCTTCAATTGAATAGCAGTGGAATGCCGGCGACGGCGACGAGGCGCTCGTTGGGATGATTCCTAATGTCACGTGAGGTAGATCGATACTTTCTAGACGATCGAGCTGCAAGTTAGTTTCGCGCGCGTCCAAGAACTGCTGTTGTAGAGCGCTCTCATGCATGACCATGTGAATTCGTTTCGTGTGATCCCACAGCTGTGCTTGGCGTTGTGCTTGAACAAGCATGTAGCGCGCGGGATCATCAGGCACATACATGGACGCAAGGGAATACAGGGTTGCAGGAGTTTGAAGGAAAAGCGGTGCTGCGCTCATGCAGTATGAATCGATGTGCTGAGCAGAGGCACTGGACGCGCACCATTCTTCGAGGCCGGCGACGACACCTTCAGTGTTTCGCGACTCGAACGTATTAGCCACCAGAGCAACCAACTCTGAGCGTATGGTTTCGTTTACGTTGAGCGCTTCAGCGAGACGTTGAACTGTGATGTCGGTTGTGGGAACGCGACCACGCTCGATCTTGCTGATTTTTGCGGGGCTCATACGGGCAACTCGGGCTAGGTCACGGCCGTTGAGCGAACGTTCCTGACGAAGTGTTCGCAGGCGGGAACCCAGTTTAAGCCTGGCCCGCTGAATGTTGTCTGGAGTTGCGTGCTCGGCCATTAGCTGTAAAGGATACGTACGAACGTCGATCATACAAAGCCATGGTTGTCAGGCGAATCGCCTGGATAGGGAATTTCTGGTATTCAGTCGTGATGCGCATAGCGGTGATTGGTGCCGGCATCAGCGGACTGGCAACTACATATGAACTGAGCAAAGACGCCTCGGTCAGCGTTCGCTGCTTCAGCCCGTCGCCGCCGATGAGTTTTCGATCCGCCGGCGTAACTCGTCACTTTCGAGTCACGCATTGGGACGGCGAGCTTGTCTCGTACGCGCTCGAGGCATACGACGGCTGGCAACGTTGGTCGGGGGAGGCCGGCGAGAGATTGCTGGGAAATGAGACCGTGCTCGTGAGTGACCCTCTCGCCGAAGCTCGGGCACAAGTAGCGCTTGATGCGGGGGCCAGCGTGATGTTGATCGACCGTCACCCCGGGCTGCGTGCAATCACGTCGCTAGACGATTTGGGACCCACGGTGCTCGACCCGATGGGCGGCGTCATAAGGGCGGCGCGCGCGGGAGCATTCTTGTTTGATCATGTCGGCGCGATGATCTCGTGTGCCGAAGTGATCAGCATTGAAGAGCACCGAGACACAGCTGTTGTCCGCACCGAACAAGAAGAATGGTCTTGTGATTCTGTAGTCATTGCGGCCGGTGCAGGCACGCCTCGGTTGGCAAAACAGATCGGAATTGAAGTTGACGTTGTGCCGCATCACATCTTTCGTCATGCATTTCCTATTCGAGACCGCGGCGGGAGGCCTCCTACGTGGTTCGACCATCGCCGAATGTGGAATCCGGACATCCTCATTCATGGCAACTTGGAACATGCAGGCTATTGGGCCGTCGAACTTACGCTTCCCTGGTTTGAAACCCAGATCGATCCTGAAGTTGACAGCGTCGATGAAGTGGCGGCCCGTGTCAGTGACGTGACGCACGCCTACGTTCGCGAGGTGCTCGATGGTTTGGGGCCCACGGGTTGCGAAGTGATACGAAGTGATATTTTGGGTAACTGCTCCGACGGATTCGCTGCAGCGCGCAGTGGACGTTCGTTAGTTGTATGGGGCGACAACTTCTTTAAGTTTGCGCCGATACTCGGACGCGACTTGGCACGTGCCGCGACTGACATGACCGTTCCGGTATTTCCTGTGACCGGCTGACACGAATTTCTCGAAATTTCTCTGCTGACCACATATTGATCCAGCCGGTTACTTCTCGCGGCGCTGTCAGCGAACCTCCTGGTCACAAGCTCTGTCAAGATTCGCATGCGAGAAATAGGCGGAAATCGTCGTCAACGCATACTGATTGTGCGCATGAAGAAAGCCATATTGTTCGGACACACCTCAGGTCTGGGACTCGCAGTGATGAATCGACTGCTAGGTCAGGACTACGAAGTCGTCGGCGTCGCGCGAACACGCCACAACGAGTTGGTGGGTCTTGCACAGATCGAGTGCGATGTCGCTGATGAAATTCAAGTGCAAGCGACACTGCGTGAAATTCGTGCCGACCATTCGAGGTTCGATGTTCTGATATACGCCGCTGGAGCTCTCACCGCGCACAGTATCGACCGGCTCGAGTATTCGACGCTTGAGTACGTATACAAAGTGAACGCATTTGCACCGATGATAATTGAATCGGCGCTGCTGGATCTGGTGAAAGACAATGAGGCCGATATCGTGAATATCACCTCGAGTTCCATCGTCGACTACTACCCACAATTTGGGGAATACTCGAACTCAAAAGCAGCGCTCGCCAAATTTACGCATGATGTGTCTACGGAGCTGCGAAATACTCAATGTCGAGTTAGGGTCCGCCGTCAAATAAGTTGCGCGCATTTCAGCGAGCCAGGGGCGTTGCTCACAAGGCGC
>JBBSGY010000117.1:0-7447 GCA_038253645.1 Acidimicrobiales bacterium | reverse complement strand
TGTATGGCACTGATCGCGACGCACCCCTTCGCCTTGGGATTTTCTTGTCGGGCATAATACAAAACGCGACCGGCACGACAGCGTTGTTTGGGCTCGTTGGGCACGCGCGCAATCGCAAACATGGTGGAATAGTTATGGTCGGGTATAGCGGAGTCGAATTGGTTAACGAGTCTGCGCGTCGGCTCGTGACATTCGGCGAAGACGAAAGAGTGCTTCATTGCCTAATTAGTGGCGACGGCAGTACGGTCGTAACGTTAAGCGTTGACTCCTCCAGGGACGCACGACAACTACTTCGCGTTTGGCGTATCGGTAATAGTGGCTCACATCACACGTACATGTATGAGGGGCTGAACAATCAAAGTTCCCTATTGACGGTGGATCCGTTCGGTCGATGGGCAGCGATTGGATCACGGGAGCGCGATGGGAATACCCAAAGCAGTTATTTTGGACGGCTCGCCATCTGTAATTTGGAAACCGGGGATGTTCGCTTAAAAGAAAAACATCCTGCGACTCACTCGGTTGCAACAACCAATAGTAGGGGCGATCGGCTGATTGTGGGCGACGCAGCGCAGCCCGGATCGCTCTATGTGTGGAACGTAACTGACAACAGCGGAGGTCGACTGCTGTGTGCAGACGGGAGCGGATTTACTGCGTGCTGCATACACCCCAACGACGAGTGGCTTGCCACCACGGAAACCAACGGACGCCTCTGCGTATGGTCCATCATTTCGGGTGAATGCCTCGTTGAAATCGCATTATCTGAACACATAGCTGACTGCTGTTGGCTCGCTGACGGAATGTCACTCTGCGTAGTGGGTCAATTCGGAGCGGCTGTATTCAGGCTACATTTGTAGAAGCGAGCCGATGAGGCACGGTGCCACAATCGTAGGTGCAGCTCTGGACGGAACGCCGAAGCATCAAGTCGAGCAGGTAACTGACTTCGGCGTGCCATTCAGATTTCAGATTGCCGTCGCATAGCAGCATAGCCGCAAACAAACGACACCGCTCAGGTCTTCAGAGCACCACCAGCTGTTGACGCCCTCGCACAACCTTGGACGCTGGTAGACCTCGCAATTGAACTCCGCAGATAATGGGTAGCGCTCGGTTGGTGCCGATACTTCGCAAGCGTGTGAGAACCAAATTGAGAACGAAACGGCGATAAACCGGTGTAGCAGCGGTCAACGAGGGACACTGCCACTTGCGAATCACCGCAGTTCAGGGGCAGAATCGGGGCGCTGCGGTCAACCGTGGTTCACAACGAAAAGCCCCCTCCTTAGGACTACGGATCAGAAGGTTGGGAGTTCGAATCTCTCCGAGCGCGCTGCAAACCTCCTGGTCACAGGTGGTTTCTAGCCGGGATGGTTCGAGCATCTGATCAGTGATCAGTTGGGAGCAAGAAACCGCAGGTAGACGCATGCGTTCCCGGCGGCGTTTGTTCTCAATTGGTTCTCAGGAGGCAGCGCAAGTGCTGTCGCATCTGAAGTGTTGTGCTGGTGCTCCAGTCCGAATGACCCGAGCCCCTTGAGAGCGAGCCGTGCGGACGCACTCGGCGTCCACTTCAGTTGGTGCTGCGATTGTCGCCATTGCGCGCGTTCTGCACGTCATCGGAAACCCGGCAACGCCGATGTTGTCTTTCACGACAAGGCGAAGACCGGGTGCGTTGACGTCCGTTTTCAGGATGAATGTGTCGGTTCAGCTGTCATGGCTACCTTCTCTTGTCCCCACGGTCCTGCAACTGGAGGTTGACGGCCGATGCTGGGCAGCAGCTCGTGCGTCGTAGGCACGCGTCATAGATCGATCACTTCGAACGCTATGGCTGCTCCGCTTCCGAGGCGCGACCGACCCGTAGCTTCGAGCTCCTCGCGGGAGGTATCCAGGCGCTGCCATGGGATGGTGGCCTAATGCGGTTAGGTACGCCCTGTGACAGGCGAGCGAGTCCGAAGCGACGTCCACAGTCGAAGTCACGTCCAAGACATGCGTTGGAGTGGGGGAGCCGGCGACCAGTACTCGCTTCACCCTTTGATCGGCGACTGCTTCCGGCGTCAATGCGTCGATGACGGCGGTTCCAACGCTCTGGTGATCCTGTGAGTTTGGATCGCCCGAAGGCCAAGTCCCGTGGTGATTCGTGATCAGGACCGTGTCGGGAGCATGCGCTTCGACGGCAGCTCGTACATCAGCACGTAGCCGTGGTCCGTTCTCGATGGCGCCATCCGGATGCTCGAGGAACTCGACGGTGTTGACGCCAACGACCGCTGCGCTGGCGGTCGCCTCGGTCCTGCGTAGAGGACCGCACTCCGTTGGCGGCATCCCGGCTTGTCCTTTGGTGAACGCACTCGTGCCGGGTCGATAACAAACCCACGGGATTGCCCATATTCGACAAACGCCTCGTTCAATCGCGGTTCGCATGCATCGGCGTGAATCACGATGGTCTTCATATTGTCGGGGATTACAACAGCAAATACGGCCCCGAAGAACGCCCATGCCGCTTGAAGCCTGCAATCACTGCATCGATTGCCTGCGAGAACGTCAACCACACGAAGGTGTAGCGTGAGTAACACGCCGTGAAGATCAACGCCTGGCACACACGATTGTGCCCCGAGATCGGATCGGGAACCAGACCCATCTTGCCGAAGTCGACTTGCAATTCCCCGCCCGGCTCGCCGTCGGCGACGCGGAGCGCTTGCTCGCTTCGGGTACGGTCTTCTCGACCAAAAACGACCCCTCTATGTGAAGGAACCGCTGGTCAAACGGTTGGGGATCTGTCGAGCGCCCTGCCCCCGATTCTGTAGGGTTGGGGCCTCTCTCAAATAGCCATTGATCAGGCATAAGGCGCCGCAATATCGAGCTACTCCGGCCACCATTCGCGCTACAAAGATCCCCAACCAGGTGCTCACGGACAATGTCCAGCGGTGCAAGACTCATCTGACGTGGCAAAGCGGCAATCGGAACGGCTCGCCCTGGGACCATTCCTCAAGGCGTTGCAAGACAAACTGGAGTCCCTTGACGCTCCTGCGTTGCGCACCGCACTCATGATTCATGCGGAGAAGCTGTCGTCATCGGAACGTGAACCGTTCCTCGAACTATTCGATGTCAAGAGTCCCACCTCGAGCGGTGCCGCCGCGCTCATTTCCGCCGCTGACCTCTTCGCCGAAGAAGTCGCAGCAGGCCGTTGGGCTGCCGACTACTTCGACTACTCATACGACGATTGGGCAATCGACAGCGAGAAAGCCGACGAGCTGTCTGCCGATCTCGGCTACCTGATCGACGGAGCTGGAGAGTGTTTTCGTTCGGGAGACCTCGAGACAGCAGCTCGCGTGTATACCGGCATGTTCAATGCACTCGTCTCCGGATATGACGACGAGCAGCAGTTGCCACAGGTCAGTACGTTCTTCGACGGCGATGAAGCTGCAGAAACAACGGCGCGTTGGCTCCGTAGCCTCTATGAAACGACCGAAGGCACCGGTCGTGCCAAAGTCATCGTCGACGCAATGGAGTCGTCCGAATACGTCAGCCCGGATGTTTCGTTGCAAGACATGATCGACGCGAGCCGCAACCCAATGCGCGATTTCGAAGGATTTCTCGAGGCATGGATCCCCGAACTGCGAGAACGACTGAGAACCAAAGGGTCCTATGCTCGACGAACCCATGATCTACTTCTCGAAGCGACATTCATGCACAACGGACTCGACGGCCTGGCGGACATCGCACGCGCGGAGTCAGTCCGCAAAGCGCAGTCGTATCTCGCCTGGGTGAGAGCCGCCATATCGGCAAACGAAACCCCAGCAGCAATAGCTGCTGCAACCGAAGCCCTCGATGTACTCGACAAAGGCAACGAGCGTGCGGAGATCGCAGAACGGCTCGCGCTCATGCAATCCGAAAACAAGAAGGCGTATCTGGCATCACTCATCGAGGCATGGAATTCAGAGCCAACTCAGCGACGGTTGACCGCAGCGTTTGTAGCGGCTCGCAATATCAGCGCCAAGCGTGAGCGCCACGTGATCGAGCAACTCGCCGCTGCGCTTGACGCACAACAGTCACCTGATGTTCCCAAGTACCTGGCCGTCGCGCTCTATCTCGCCGCCGAACGTCTGGACGATGCAGCAAAGCTGTTGCCGAAACCATCGTCCGCCACGCCGCCAACATCGAGTTGGATTCAACAAGCGCCGAGTCTTGTCATCCCTGCCCTGCTGATATCCGGCACTCAAGCGATGGACGATTCGCGTTGGCCAAAGTCGCTGCTACACCAACGCTTTATCAACGCCTGCATGGACGACCGCATCAACCAACGCTGGCCACTTGACGACGAGGTCGAACTCCCTGATCACGACAGCAGTCTTGAAGACGTCATACGGCGGGCCTTGCATTCGGCAACTCTCAACGCAGACCCAAAGGCACGCAAGAAATGGTTCGCCAACGCTATCAAATCCGCCGAGCAGCGCATCGACGAGATTCTCGCGGCAAAGCAACGTGCGCTCTACGGTGAGGCTGCATGGTTGGCGGTCACCAATGCCGAAGCGACAACATTCATGAGTGGCGAAAAGTCAGGAATCGCATTATGGGAAGCCGCGCGACTTCGGCACAAGCGATTTCCGGCATACCAGCAAGAATTGCGTGACGCAGCTTCGCGTTCGGCAATCGTGGGTTCGTGGAAGTGAAAGGGCGCAAGCGCTATGTCGCCGACTGGGGTTAATCATACTGGCGGAAACTGACATAGCGAGGGCACGCCGGTTTTGCAACGAACGCGTCCCTCTTGATGCGCTACACCAAGTGCGCGTCGAAATGGACGTCGATCCGAGATCCATCACCATTATCGAGGCCAGAGCCCCGTGGCGTGAAGACTTCGGACCCGAGTGGTCACGTATGCCAATAGCGCGCCTGCGTTACACGCAACGAACCAAGTTATGGACGCTCTACTGGGTAGACCGTAACGGTAAGTTCCACAACTACGACCGCATCAAGCCGACCTTGAATGTCCAAACCCTGCTCGACGAGATCGACACGGATCCGACCAACATCTTTTGGGGTTGAAGAGGACTTAGAAACAATACCGATTGCAAACCACAGGAGTCCTAATAAGGTATAGAGTCTAAGTCAATGAGCCAAGATTCGGAGAAGAAAGAGTTATCGTCCGCCGACCGACGCATCCCAGGCTGGGCGTCTGGCATTGTCGCTCGTCTTGCCCAGGATTCCCCATCGGTCGTCAACCGCGGCGCTATCGCCGGCTACCTCGCAGAAACGGGTTCTGGACGAAGCGTCAATGACACGGTGCGAGAACTACGACGCCTCGGATGGTTGCGCCCAACTCCCGTGCGCGGAATCTGGTCATTTCTTCCACCGGGCCAAGAACGGATCGCAGACCCCTATCTAGAGCTGCGAGCGTGGCGTCTACGCGAAACCAAAGCATGCTTTGCTCTCGCGGCCGAACATGCAGCATGGCATCTCGGATATCTCGATCGAGCACCCGAAAAGCGCGTGACGGTATGGATTCCCGAGGGCAGTGCGTTGCCACACGGATTGCGCTCTCGCTTCGCAGTCGTGCGGTTGGGGTGGAGTAAAGAGACGCTGGCGAAACTTGCACCGAGTGCTCGATTGCTCCATCGGCGAAAGCTCGACCTTGTGTCGTGGGCCGGTGGACTGCCGGCGTTCGGCCCCGAAGCAATCCTCGTACAACTTGCTGCACGGCCATCCTCGTTTGACCCATGGGCCGATCTGGTGGCACATCTCGATCAGCTCGTAAATGATGTGACCGACCGCACGCTTATTGATCTTCTTGATGGGCAGTCGAATTCGGCATGGCAACGAACCGCATACTTGCTTCATCGCGGCGGAAGTCAAAAGGCGTTCGACACCTTGGCGCGACGTCCCACGGCGGAACTTTCTGCGGTGCAACTCGGCACCGGTGACGGCCCGTTGACGTGGTCAGCCGAATTCGGTGTCGCGGATCGCCTCGTTGCTCCACTGCAAGAAAGACTTGGTAAAGCATGAGCGCTGCCCAACAGCTCACGCGAGCCCTCGTTCTTCGCCACGCGGCAGGACGAGCAGACACCTACGACGCAGCGCTACTCGATGTTGCGCAAGATCATCTGCTCTGGCTCCTCGACACGCTCGGTATGTTCGCCGGAACTGATCTCGTATTCAAGGGCGGCACCAGTTTGCGCAAGTGTCGCCTCGGAAACAAAGGCCGTTTCTCCACCGATCTTGATTTCGTAGCCCCAAACGACGACACCGTTCTGGAAACCTGCGAAGTCATCGACGGAGCCAGTGTCGGAGGCTTCAACTTCGGACTCACGCCGACCAGGGGTGACGGGAGGCATTGGAACCTTTCGATTCGTCATGGCGAACTCGGCACCCCAAATATTGCTGCGAGTGTGGAGTTTGCTCGCCGCGCGGTCGTTCGCACTCCTGAACGACCTGACTTCATTGAACTGCCCATTCATCGAGCCTACGGAATCGACCTTCCATCTCTTCCGGTGGTTGCTGAAGCAGAAGCATGTGCAGAGAAGCTCGCCCGATACCGTCGAGTTTCGCTTGGTCGCGACGTCTACGATCTCGCCCAGTTCGCAACTCGTCCGATTGATGAAGCTCTCGTGCGCAGGTTGTGGGTGCTCAAGGTCTGGGAAGACGTCGTTGACGACAGACGTGGAGACAAGCCACTTGATCCTGATGACGTCCTGCGAGTGCGCAAGCAGTCGGACTTTGCCCCCGACTCGATCGGCAAACTCACTCAGCCGGTCGATTTGATGGGATGGGAAGCGGCGATGAGACGGCGATTCGCATTTCTCGTCCAAATGGACGACGACGAGATCCGATGGTCGGCTTGTGATCCTCGGCACCGCCTGGAAATTCAAGATGCAATAGCCGGCGGCACCTTTGACAGCGAGTGATGGCCGATAGCAACATTGTCACGACCGAAATGACAACCCTCACACCCGAACGCTTGGAAAGTAACCACATCCCGCAAGCCATTTTCGAGCCCTTCCCCGCTGGCGGTCACCGCTGAAGTTATGCCAGAGCGAAAGCTCGGATCGATCCCAAAGAGCATCTTTGAACCCGTGAAATGGATGTCGTCCCGACAAAGCATGGTCGAGGCGACGAGTAAGCGAACGGTCTTCCACGACGTCAATGAAGTCGATCATGTCGTCGAAGCCGCTACGCGAACCCATGTTGTCAATCGACATCCAGCAGCAATCATCTTCGAAATGGTCAGCCTCGTATTCACCGCTTTCGACCGAGTACTCGACGACAGAGGAAGGCAAGACCAGTCTCGAGGTTGACAACACCACCAGCGTGCAACGGGTCGCCCTCCATCACGTCCGCAAGTTCATCGAGGTCGACCGACAGCGGTCGCAACAGCGGCGCAGGATCAATGCCAATCCCAATGCGCAGTTGAAGATTCAGTTCATAATCGCCACGCCAACTTCGTTCGCAAAGGCCGTCGATACACGCG